>CAVARE010000001.1:0-19307 GCA_963591145.1 Anaerotignum sp.
TCTTTGTAATACACTAAAATCCAAGAGACAGAAACGCATTTGCCAGGTCAACATGATCGTCATTTTAGGCACTGGTGATGCAATTCATTTCTGCAAATAATCACATCATATCAAATCAAATATTTCACGGAGCGTTTGACACAAGCCAGACGTTTATTGTTGTTGCCGATTTTGTGATATGTGGCTTAGAAAAGCCATATCAATTTTAGTTTAAAATTATTTTAGACAGAGAGGCGAGGAAAAATGGTTGAGAATTTTGTTAACGATGTGATGGAAAATATTTGCGGCAAATTAAAAGACAAAAATTGCAGAGTAAAATTAAATCCGGTTGTGAAGATCAATTCGATTCATAAAACGGGAGTAACCATTCTTGAAGAGGAGAGTATGGCTGCACCTACGTTATATTTCGAGGATTTCTATTCGATGTATGAACAGGGCTGCACCATCGACGAAATAGCGGATAGGATAATTGCAATCCATAATATTCAAAAGAAAACTATACCCTATGAATTCACGAAGATGAGTGACTTCGAATATGCCAGGGATCATATTACACTCAAGCTTATCAATACAAGAAAAAACAGGACAATACTGGGAGATGTTCCGCATATAATTTATTCAGAGTTAGGATTGGCAATCATTTTCGAAGTAACAGTAATAGATGATATGACGAAGGAGGTAATGAGTGCCAGGATTCCAATGAATGTCATGAAAGGCTGGGATACTAACACAGATGAGCTGTTCAGGATAGGTCAGGAGAATACATTGAGAATGATGGGCGTATATGTTAAGGAGATGAAGGAGGCGTTTGAGGATTTTACTAAGGATGGCAAGGTCGAAATAGAGTCCTCATTTTACGAAGATCTCTGCAGTATGAACAGAATGCCTATCTATGTTCTTACAAATAATCTCAAGTTGTATGGGGCGGTAAATATCTTTATTGACGGCGTGCTGAGAGGTGTCTCAGATATGATGGATGATGATATATGCATTATTCCTTCAAGCATACATGAAGTAATATTGGTGCCGCTGCGCCTTGTAGACTGTCTTGATGATATTAATATTATGATCAGTGAAATAAGTGAAGAAGTGCTTCAGAGACAGGACTTCCTGTCAGATAATTGCTATGTATATTCAAGGCAATTAGATAAGATCATTATGTATTCTTAAGACTGCGCCCGACGTGAATCGAACACGCATTTCAGGCTCCGGAGGCCTGCGCTTTATCCATTGAGCTACGAGCGCATTTTTAAGCTGTGGTAAGTGTACCCCATTTTGGAAACAGTGGCAAGCACGTTTTGCAGCCTTTGTATTTATTGTGTGCGGGAGACGAAATTACTTGTGAATGCATAATTCATTTGCTAGAATTGTCAGGTAGGAACTATTTTTCATACAAACATATAATGGAGGGAAAACAAAATCATGGCAAGAAAAATGAAAACCATGGATGGCAATACAGCTGCTGCACATGTATCTTATGCGTATTCAGATGTTGCTGCCATTTATCCTATTACACCATCATCAGTTATGGCTGAATTGGCTGATAAATGGGCTACAGAGGGATTAAAGAATATCTTCGGCAAGGAAGTAGCTGTTACTGAGATGCAGTCAGAGGCAGGCGCTGCAGGCGCGGTTCATGGCTCATTGGCAGCAGGTGCACTTACTACTACATTCACGGCATCACAGGGTCTGCTCCTTATGATCCCGAACATGTACAAGATCGCAGGTGAACGACTTCCGGCAGTTATTGATGTATCTGCCAGAGCAATCGCATCACATGCGCTTTCTATTTTCGGCGATCATTCAGATATTTATGCATGCCGTCAGACAGGATTTGCAATGCTGTGTTCATCAAGCGTTCAGGAAGTAATGGATCTTACACCTGTATCTCATTGCTCGGCAATTAAAGGCAGAGTGCCATTTGTTAACTTCTTCGACGGATTCAGAACATCTCATGAGATCCAGAAGATTGAGATCTGGGACTATGAAGATTTAAAAGACATGATTGACATGGATGCTGTCGCTAAGTTTAAGGCAGAATCACTCAATCCTAACAGAGCTTGCCAGATGGGTTCAGCTCAGAATCCGGATATTTTCTTCCAGGTTCGTGAAGCATGCAATGGTGCATATGACGACCTTCCTGCAGTTGTGGAAGAGTATATGAACAAGGTTAATGCTAAGATCGGAACAAACTATGGTCTGTTTAATTATTATGGAGCTCCTGATGCAGAGCATGTTATCATCGCGATGGGTTCTGTATGCGAGACAGCAGAAGAGACTGTAGATTTCCTTAATAAAGAAGGCGACAAATACGGTATCATCAAGGTACGTCTGTACAGACCATTCAGCGCTAAACATCTTATTAATGTTATTCCTAAGACAGTTAAGCAGATCAGCGTATTAGACAGAACAAAGGAGCCTGGAAGCCTGGGCGAGCCTCTGTATCTGGATGTTGTTGCTGCTCTTCATGAATCAGAATTCAAGGATGTTCCTGTTTTCTCAGGACGTTATGGACTTGGTTCTAAGAATACTAACTCAGCACAGATCATCGCAGTATTTAAGAATACTGAGAAGAAGAGATTTACTATCGGCATCAATGATGATGTAACACATCTGTCACTTGATACATCATACCAGCCGGTAACAGCACCGGAAGGAACAGTATGCTGCAAGTTCTGGGGACTGGGCGCAGATGGTACAGTTGGTGCTAATAAGAACTCCATTAAGATCATCGGAGATAATACAGATCAGTATGCACAGGCATATTTTGATTATGACTCTAAGAAATCAGGCGGCGTAACCGTTTCTCACCTTAGATTCGGTAAGACACCTATCAAGTCAACATATCTGATCAACCAGGCGGATTTCGTAGCATGTCATAATCCATCTTATGTACGCAAATACAATATGGTACAGGATCTGAAGGATGGAGGAACATTCCTTCTTAACTGCGCATGGAATACTGAGGAGCTCTCACAGCATCTGCCGGGACAGGCTAAGAAATATATTGCTGATCACAATATCAATCTCTATACCATCGACGGTATCAAGATTGGTAAGGAGATCGGACTGGGCGGCAAGATCAATACAGTTCTTCAGTCAGCCTTCTTCAAACTGGCTAATATCATCCCTGCAGATGAGGCTTCAAGACTTATGAAGGAAGCTGCTAAGAAGAGCTACGGAAGAAAAGGCGATGATATCGTTAATATGAACTATGCTGCTATTGATGCCGGTGCACAGCAGGTAGTTAAGGTTGAAGTTCCTGCAGACTGGAAGAATGCAGAATATGAAGAGCTGGGTGTAATTCATACAGAAGGCAAGAAGGAAGTTGTTGATTTCGTAAATGCTGTTCAGAATCACGTATCTGCACAGGAAGGCAATTCAATCCCTGTTTCAACATTTACAAAATATGCTACAGGCGTTACTCCATCAGGTACAGCCGCTTATGAAAAGCGTGGTATCGCAGTGGATGTTCCTAGCTGGAATGCAGCTTCATGTATCCAGTGTAACCAGTGCTCATATGTATGTCCTCATGCAGCAATCCGTCCGGTCATCATGACAGAGGAAGAGCTGGCCAAGGCACCGCAGGGTACTAAGTCTAAGGATGCTACAGGACTTCCAGGATACAAGTTCACAATGACAGTTTCAGTTTTAGACTGCACAGGCTGCGGATCATGTACAAATGTATGTCCTGGCAACAACAAGGCTGAGACTCTTACACTTAAGTCACTTGAGTCACAGATGGCAGAGCAGGATGTATTTGCATATGGCCTCACAGTTTCTGAGAAGCCTGAAGTTGCTGCTAAGTTCAAGGAGACAACAGTTAAGGGCAGCCAGTTCAAGCAGCCATTGCTTGAGTTCTCTGGCGCATGCGCAGGCTGTGGCGAGACACCTTATGCTAAGCTGATGACACAGCTGTTCGGTGACAGAGCATATATTGCAAATGCTACAGGATGCTCATCTATCTGGGGTAACTCTTCACCTTCAACACCTTATACGGTTAACAAGAAGGGACAGGGTCCTGCATGGTCTAACTCTCTGTTTGAAGATGCAGCAGAATTTGGCTATGGTATGCTCCTGGCACAGAATGCGATCCGTGCAAGACTTAAGGATAAAGTAGAAGCATTTGTAAATGAAGACAAGAATGATGATCTTACAGCTGCTGCTAAGGAATGGCGGGAGACATTTGACAATGGTGCATTAAATGGTCCTGCTACAGATAAGCTGGTAGAAGCACTTGAGTCGAGAACCTGCGATCATTCTAAGGAAATCCTGGAGCAGAAGGAATACCTAGCTAAGAAGAGCCAGTGGGTATTCGGCGGCGATGGCTGGGGATATGATATCGGCTTCGGCGGACTCGATCACGTTATCGCTTCAGGCAAGGATATCAATATTCTTGTATTCGATACAGAAGTATATTCAAATACAGGCGGACAGTCATCTAAGGCTACTCCTACAGGTGCAACAGCTCAGTTTGCTGCAGGCGGTAAGGATGTTAAGAAGAAGGATCTGGCTCAGATCGCCATGACATATGGTTATGTATATGTAGCACAGATTGCGATGGGTGCAGATATGAATCAGTGCATCAAGGCATTTGCAGAGGCCGAGAGTTATCCTGGTCCATCACTTATCATTGCTTATGCTCCATGTATCAATCATGGTATCAAGGGCGGCATGAGCTCAGCTCAGGCTGAAGAGAAGAAGGCAGTTACATCAGGATATTGGCAGCTGCTCAGATACGATCCGAGAAAGAAGGCAGAAGGCAAGAATCCATTCACATTAGATTCTAAGGATCCTTCAACAGAATATGGCGACTTCCTTCGCGGTGAGGTTAGATATTCAGCACTTGAGAAGATGAATCCAGAGAAGGCAGCCAAATTATTTGCCAAGTCAGAAGACGATGCAAAGCAGAGGATTGCATATCTTAAGAAGCTGGCTGAAATAGACTAATACTTATTAAAATCTCATGCACAGTTATGTGTTGTGAATGTGGGCGTGCAGTTACTTTTGGTGGCTGCACGCCATTATTGACACATGGATAGCTTGACAATACTTGAAAAATAAGCTTAACTTGTAGCTGTCGGATATCTACATGAGTAAATGCGAGGCTCACGTAGCAGCAGTAAAGCGCGATTATAAATAGTTACATTACTTATGCTGAAAAGCATATAAGGAAAATGTATGGCAGTGTGGATTATACTACTAATAATATTGGCTGTGGCCGGAGCGGTTGCTCTCAGAATCAGATATGAACTGAATCATCCCGAAGTAACCAGATATACTATCAAAACCAGCAAGCTTCTAAGCAGCGAACAGATCAGAATAATATACATAGCGGACCTGCACTCTAGAAAGTACGGTGAAAATAATATCAGGCTTATACAAATGATAACCAGAACTAAGCCTGATTTTATTGTGTTGGGCGGAGATATGATCACTGCAGGCGACCGATCAGAAAAAGACCAGAATGCATATGATCTGATAAATGGTCTTGCAAATGTTGCGCCCATCTATTACACACCAGGCAACCATGAGAAAAAACTGGAAATAAATAATAAGCAAAAGGACAGATATGTACAGTGGATCCATGAGTTAGAGAGTCTGGATGTTCCATATCTTAAAGACAAAGGAGCTGTCCTTACAGAAGATATTTGTCTGTATGGACTTGATATAGATCTTAAGTATTATAAGAAATTTGACGAAAAGCCTAAATTGAGACCGTCAAATATTTCAGATAAATTAGGCAAACCGGATATAACAAAATTCAATATATTGGCGGCACATACTCCGGAATTCTTCGATACTTACGTGAAATCTGATTATGATCTGGTATTATGCGGACATTATCATGGAGGGGTAGCCGTATTAGGACAGTTCGGACCTCTGATATCGCCGGATTTTAAGTTTAGGCCGGAGCATGCCGGCGGGCTGTATAAGAAGGGCGATGCAAGGGTTATAGTCACAAGAGGCATCGGCTCACATGCGATAAATATCAGATTGTTTAACAGGCCGGAGATAGTGCTGATAGACATAAAAAGGGAAGAATAAATGGACATGTCGTTCAGATTAGAAGCATTTGAAGGTCCGCTGGATCTGCTTCTGCATCTTATAGAAAAAAATAAAGTTGATATTTATGATATTCCTATAGCAACCATTACAGACCAATATATGGAATATATCTCGCATATGGGCAGAAACGCAGAGGTAATGAGCGAATTTCTTGTTATGGCTGCGACATTGCTGGATATTAAGGCCAAAATGCTTCTTCCGAAGAAGGAAAATGAAGAAGAAGCCGAAGAAGACCCGAGGGCGGAGCTCGTAAGACAGCTTCTTGAATATAAGCTCTATAAATTCATGTCATATGAGCTTAAGGACAAGGAAATCAACGCATCTAAATCTCTATACAGGCAGCCGGATATCCCGGATGAGGTGCAAAATTATGTAGCGCCTGTGGATCTTGATATTTTCCTGAAGGATGTAACTCTCGAAAGACTCAAGTCAGTATTTGACGATGTTATAAAGAGAAGCAAGGAGAAAATCAACGAGGATGCAATTAGATTCGGCAAGATAAAAAGGGAATCCATCTCGCTTCCCGACAAGCTGGATTATCTCAGAAAATATACAGTCAAGCATAAGAAATTCAGCTTCCGCCAGCTCATAGAAAAGCAAGTTACCAGGGAAAATATAATCGTGACATTCCTGGCTGTCTTGGAACTTATGAAGGCAGGGCAATTGGTGGCGATTCAAAAAAACAGTGACGATATCATGATGTATCTGCCATCGGAGGCGCCAGAGATGGTAGAGGAGCAGGAGACAGATAAGAGAGTCTTGAAGAAGGCAGAAAGAATTGAAGCGAAAGGGAGCAATCTGTGAGCAGAGAACAGGTAAAATCTATCATAGAAGCGATTTTATTCACAATGGGGGATTCTGTAGAACTGGACAGAATGGCAGCAGCCCTGGAAATGAATAAAAACGAATTGAAGAACATTATTGATGAAATGTCTGCTGAATATATTGATCAGAACAGGGGCATGAGGATCATAGAAATTGATGGAGCATATCAGATGTGCACCTGCAGTGAGGCTTACGAATATCTGATCAAGCTGGTTAAGATTCCTAAGAAATACAAGCTTACAGACGTTCAGCTGGAGACCCTGTCTATAATTGCCTATAAGCAGCCTATCACTAAGCTTGAGATAGAAAAGATAAGAGGTGTATCATCAGATCATGCGGTTAATAAGCTGGTAGATGCAGGACTTGTGGAAGAGGTAGGAAGATTAGAACAGCCGGGACGCCCGATTTTATTTGGCACGACAGAGGAATTCCTAAGGCGATTCGGACTTAAGAATACAGAGGACCTTCCAGATATAAACGTGGAAAAGGTAGAGACGTTTAAGTTAGAGGCTGAACAGGAATTAGGATACGTGGAGGATACCTCTGATAAGCAGGAGGATGAGACTGAATGAAGGTTCTTATCATAGGAGCGGGCGCCGCCGGAATGATGGCCGCCATAGCAGCCGCTGACCATGGAGCACAGGTCATTCTGCTTGAAAAGAATGAAAAATTAGGCAAGAAAATTTATATAACAGGAAAGGGCAGATGCAATATAACTAACGGCTGTCCTACTGAAGACTTCTTCGATAATGTAGTTTCTAATCCGAAATTTTTATATAGTGCGGTTTATACATTTGACCAGAGCAGCATGTGCAGCTTCTTAGAAAATGAAGGACTTAAGCTGAAAGAAGAACGGGGTCAGAGAATATTCCCAGAATCAGATAAATCGTCAGATGTGATTAAGACATTAGAACATGCATTAAGAAGGAGAAATGTTCAGACAAGATTAAATACCTGCGTGGACAGAGTCGTAACGGATGAGTCTGGATTTTCTAAAGTGATCACATCCAAAGGCGAGAGCATAAAGGCAGATGCATTAATCATCGCTACAGGGGGATTGTCATATAAATCCACCGGCTCAACGGGGGATGGATACAGATTTGCGTCGAAGATGGGTCATAAGATCATAGATACAGAACCCTCTCTTGTTCCGCTCAGAGTGAAGGAAGGCTATGTGAAGGATTTAGAGGGCTTGTCTCTTAGAAATGTTAATCTGACAATCGGCAGATTCAGCGATTTTGGAGAGATGCTGTTTACGTCTGATGGAATATCAGGTCCCCTGGTTTTAACGGCTTCTTCTGACTTATGCAGGCAGATTGCAGGGACGCAGGAGGGGATATCTGCATATATCGACCTTAAGCCTGCGCTCACACCAGAGCAGCTGGATCAGAGAATATTAAGGGATTTTGCAGAGGAAAAGAATAAAGCATTTAAAAATTCCCTTAATAAACTGCTTCCGTCCAAGCTGATCCCGGTTATGGTGAATCTGAGCCAGATTCGTGAAGATAAGAAGGTTAATGAAATTACTAAAGAAGAAAGAAAACGTCTGGCGGAGCTGATCAAAAAATTCCCCATTACAATTGTAGGCAATAAAGGCTTCGAGCAGGCAGTAATCACCCAGGGTGGTATAAGCGTAAGAGAGATTGATGCATCTACCATGGAATCTAAAATAGTGGAAAATGTTTATTTCGCCGGAGAGGTAATGGATGTGGATGCATATACCGGCGGATTTAATTTGCAGATAGCATGGTCAACGGGATATCTGGCGGGCATGTCAGCATGTAAGAAGGAGAACAGATGAAACAGATAGCATTAGACGGTCCTGCAGGAGCAGGCAAGAGCACAATAGCTAAGAAGGTAGCAGAGCAGCTGCAGTTTGTTTATATAGATACCGGGGCGATGTACAGGACTCTGGCACTTGCATGCATCAAAAATAACATTGACATCGCTGATGAGGGAAAGGTATCAGAAACTGCCGAGGCAGCAGATCTGGATATAAAGTATATCGATGGTGTTCAGCATATGATGCTGGAAGGTGAGGACGTCAGCGCACAGATCCGTACGGAGCAGGTAAGCAAGGCAGCATCTGATACGTCAAAATATAAAAGGGTGAGAACCAGACTGGTTAAGCTGCAGCAGGAGCTGGCTGAAAGATATAATGTTGTCATGGACGGAAGAGACATAGGAACAGTTGTGCTTCCGCATGCGGATCTTAAGGTTTTTATGACGGCATCTGTTGAGGTTCGTGCCTTAAGGCGCTTCAAGGAATACGAAGAAAAGGGAATTGCATGCGACCTTCAGGCTATAAAGGAAGATATCGCACAGCGGGACTATAATGATTCGCATAGAGCCAATTCCCCGCTTAAGAAGGCGGACGATGCCATTGAGCTTGATACTACGAACATGGGAATAGAACAGGTCACGGCAGAGGTGATCAGATTATTCGAAGAGAGCCGGTAATAATGAATGTTATATTAGCGAAAAGTGCAGGATTCTGCTTTGGCGTAAAAAGGGCTGTGGACACTGTCTATGAACAGATAAAGGAAAATGGCGCGACCCGCAGAATCTATACATATGGCCCGATCATCCACAATATGGAAGTGGTTAATGACCTTAAACAGAAGGGCGTTTATCCGATAGAAAGTCCTGATGAGCTTCCTGGCATAAGCGGCCAGGTGCTTATAATCAGATCGCATGGCGTGAAGAAGGAAATATATGATATCGCTGAGCAAAATAATATCAAATTAGTGGATGCGACCTGCCCCTTTGTCAAGAAAATACATGGGATTGTACATAATGCGAGTAATGAAGGCCGAACGATCATAATAATAGGAAATGAGCAGCATCCTGAGGTTCAGGGCATAATAGGATGGGTGAGCAGCAAGGCAATTGTGATCAAGAATGAAGAGGAAGCACGAGATTTAGAACTCGCTAAGGATGAGCCGGTAACAGTGGTTTCGCAGACAACTTTTAGCGTTAAAAAATTTAACGATATAGTTGAAATAATACAGAAAAAAGGTTATAGTGTTAGCATTATAAATACGATTTGTAATGCAACATCTACTCGTCAAAAGGAAGCCGAGTCCGTCTCTAAGCAGGTTGACGTTATGCTTGTGGTGGGAGACAGGCTCAGTTCTAATACCCAGAAGCTGTTTGAGATTTGCAAAACGTATTGTATGGATACTTACTATATACAGACCATAGAAGATTTGGATGAACAAAATCTGCAATCCGGTATTAGCGTAGGTATTACAGCGGGGGCGTCGACCCCAAATAATATTATTCAGGAGGTTTTTCTTACATGTCAGAAGAAAAAAATTTCGACCAGATGATTGATGAAACAATCAGAACAATACGTACGGGGGAGATTGTAGAAGGCACAGTTCTTTATGTTAAGCCAGATTACATTGCGCTTAATATCCATTACAAATATGATGGCATTATTACAAAAGACGAATTCTCAAATAATCAGAACATTGACCTTACTACAGCTGTATCTGTAGGCGACACAATTGAAGCTAAGGTTTTAAGAATCCAGGACAACGAAGTTCAGCTTTCATACAAGCGTATCAGTGAAGAGAAGGCTAACAAGAGAGTTGAAGAAGCTTTCGAGAATCAGGAAGTAATCACTGTTAAGGTTGAGAAGATCACATCAGGCGGTCTTATTACTTCATTCGAAGGCGCAAGCATCTTCGTTCCGGCAAGTCTTGTATCAGATACATTTGAGAAGAATTTAGATAAATATCTCGGACAGGAGATTGAAGTTATTGTTACAGAATTCAATCCTCGCAAGAGAAGAGTAATCGGTAACAGAAGAAAATATCTTCAGGACACAAGAGCTGAGAGAGCTAAGGAAGTATTAGATTCTCTTCAGGTTAATGATATTGTTGAAGGTGAAGTTAAGTCAGTAACAGCATTCGGTGCATTCGTTGATCTCGGCGGCGCTGACGGACTTCTTCATATCTCAGAAATGTCATGGGGCAGAGTTGATTCACCTAAGTCATTATTCAAGGTTGGCGATAAGGTAAGAGTATTTGTTAAGAGCAAGGAAGAAGGCAAGATCGCACTCAGCGCTAAGTTCCCAGATGAGAATCCATGGACTATCGCTAAGGAAAAATATCAGCCGGGCACAATTGTTACAGGTAAGGTAGCAAGAATGACTGACTTTGGCGCATTTATCGAGCTTGAGCCGGGTCTTGACGCACTGCTTCATGTATCACAGATTTCTAAGAAGCATGTTAACAAGCCATCAGATGTTCTGAAACAGGGTCAGATCATTGATGCTAAGGTCGTAGACTTCAAGGAAGAAGAAAAGAAGATTTCTCTTAGCAGAAGAGACTTTGAAGATGATCTGGTTCCAGATGAACCAGCAGCAGAAGAAGTAGCTGTAGCTGAGACTACAGAAGAACCAGCTGCTGAATAAATGAGAGTTATTGCAGGCAAAGCCAGGAGGTTGATTCTGAAGTCACCTCCTGGCTTTGATACAAGACCGACAACTGATAAGATTAAGGAAACCCTGTTTAATATACTGCAGCCAGATTTGCCTGGAGCAGTATTTCTTGATTTATTCAGCGGATCGGGAGGCATAGGAATTGAGGCGCTGAGCAGAGGCGCCAGTTTGTGCGTATTTGCGGAAAATGATCCGAAAGCAATTAAGTGCATAAATGAGAATCTGCAGCATACCCACCTGGACAAGGAGGCACTGGTCATATCCAGAAATGTACTCAGCGCCATAAATGAATTGTCTATCAAGGGTTATAAGTTCGACATTGTATATATGGATCCTCCATATGATGCAGGCTATGAACAAAATACATTAGAAGCCTTATCTGCTTCGGGAATCATTACAGCGGATACGCAGGTAATAATCGAGGCTGATAAGCACAATAGGCTTGACTTTATCGAAGATACTGACTTTATCATAGTCAGAGAGAAAGAATATAAGACCAATAAGCACTACTTTTTAAGACTAAAATAAATTAGACGGAGAAATATGTAATGACGAAGGCAGTCTACCCGGGAACATTTGATCCCATTACATATGGTCACATTGATATAATAGAAAGATCTGCCAAAATAGTTGATGAGCTTATAGTCGGCGTCCTTGTTAATAAGGCTAAGGTGCCGATGTTCACAACTAAAGAGCGGATCGATATGATAAGAGAAACAGTTAAACATATTCCTAACGTGAAGGTAATGTCATTTGACGGACTTCTCATCGATTTTGTGAAGGAGCAGAATGCAGGATTTATCGTAAGGGGCATCAGGGCAGTTACAGATTTTGAATATGAACTGCAGATGACTCAGACTAATAAAGTGATCAATCCTGATATAGATACATTATTTTTTACAACAGCACTCAAATATTCATATTTGAGTTCAAGTACAGTAAGGGAGCTGGCCTCATTTGGGGCAGATGTAACCAAGTTCGTACCTGAGTATGTTGTCAAAATGATAGAGAAAAAACAAGAAGAGAAATAAGATTTATCATTAAATATACAGAGCTGGAGAATAGATATGAGTAAAATTGAACAGATTATAAACGAAATAGAGGAATACATCGATGGATGTCGTTTTCAACCTCTGTCCAACACTAAAATAACCGTTAATAAAGACGAATTAGATGATTATCTTGAGGATCTTAAGCAGAGCATTCCGGATGAGGTTAAGAAGTACCAGCGAATCATTGCCAATAGGGATGCTATTCTTAAGGACGCTCAGGACAAGGCCGACGAGATGCTCAGAAAAGCTAATGAAATGACATCAACATTAGTATCAGAGCATGAGATCATGCAGCAGGCATTCAGAGAGGCCAATGTTGTTATAGAAGAGGCAACTACCAAGGCAAATGATATTATCCAGAATGCGACAGCTGAGGCAAATGAACTCAGATCATCAGCTATCCAGTATACAGATGATGCACTGGGCAATATTCAGAATATATTAAATACAGCCATAGAGGGCATGACCGTAAAATATGACGGCGTCATGAGATCGCTGCAGTCAAGCCTTGAGGTAACTACCAAGGATCGCCAGTCGCTGAAGGAATTTACAGATAATAACCAGAGAGTTGTTGAAGAAGAACACTATGATTATAGCGATACATTTGCTAATCAGACACAGATGCCGCAGGCAGCTGACAGCTTCGTTGAGAATTCCTTTGAACCTGCAGCTGATTCAGCACAGTATGATGGCATGACAGTTCAGGATGCAATGGGACCTGGAGAGGCTGATAATACCGGTTCAGCCGAAGAGATCAAGGATTTTAATCTGAATTTTGACGAATTTAAATAATCGAAGGTTATAGTGGAGTTTGCTTTATGCGAATGATGAGTATAGCGAGTGGAAGCAAGGGCAATGCCACTTATATAGGAAGTGATAATACACATCTGCTGATTGATGCAGGCGTGAGCAAGAAGAAGATAGTTGAGGGTCTTAAGAGGGCTGATATATCGCTTGAGGATCTGGATGCTATACTCATAACACATGAACATTCAGATCATATTGCGTCTCTGGGAATATTAGAAAGAACCAGGGAGATTCCCCTGTATGCGACAGAGGGAACTCTTATGCAGATTCATCAGAAGAATTGCGTGAATGAATCCAGCGGACTGTTTAATTATATAACTGATGGTAATCAATTTACCATTGGAGATATAAGTATAACAGCATATAAGACCAGTCACGATGCGGCGCAGCCGGTATGCTACAAGTTTTCAGATGGCTGTGCGGAGTGCGCAGTAGTAACGGATCTGGGAGAATATGACGACTATCTCATCAATAATCTCCAGAATCAGTCGGCAATTATAATGGAAGCTAATCATGATATCAGGATGCTTCAGGCTGGACCTTATCCATATCCGCTTAAGCTGAGAGTCGCAGGGAATAGGGGACATTTGTCCAATGAAAGTTCCGGAAGGCTCCTAAGCAGGCTCTTAAATGATAACATGAAATATATAGCTCTCGGACACTTGAGCCAGAAGAATAATAATAAGGATCTGGCCAGGCTGACGGTAGAGACCGAGATAGATGGAGACTTCTATAATAATTATAAGTCAGCAGACTTCAGGATAGATATTGCAGAGCAGGATACCGGAACACAGATATATATTTTTTAGGTAAAATACATGAAAGTAACAGGAATAATCGCGGAATATAATCCGTTTCATAAGGGACATGAACATCATTTGGCGGAGACTAGAAGGATCCTTGGAAGCGACTACATAGTAGTTGTGATGAGCGGCAATTACGTTCAGCGTGGTGCGCCGACTATTATTGATAAATATTCTAGGGCTGAGATGGCACTAAAATGTGGAGCAGACCTGGTATTGGAGCTGCCTTCCTGCTATTCGACTGCCAGCGCGGAGTATTTCGCATATGGCGGTATAGCCATCCTGAATAAGCTTAATGTGGTGGACAGCCTGTGCTTTGGCACGGAGAGTATGGATGTGGACGGCAATGATCCGGAGACATTAACAGATAAATTCGGTAAGATCGCGGATCTTATAATTGAAGAACCTGAAGAATACAAGGCTGTTTTAAGAGAGCAGATGAAGGCCGGATTTTCACATGCAGCAGCCGCGTCTGCAGCAATAGGCGCAGTTCTGGGACGGGAATATCAGGAGCTGATGGAGGCATCTAATAATATATTAGGCGTCGAATATGTAAGGGCTCTTAAGATTCTTAACAGCAAGATTAAGCCTGTACCTGTTGCCAGAAAGCTGAGCTCTCATAAGGATAGTCAGATCTCACAGGGATTCTCATCTGCAACATCAATCAGAAATTCAATATTCAATAATTATGACATAAATTCGCTTTCAAGTACCGTACCTAAGGAAGTACTTGAAATATTGATCGACAGATACCTGGTGACGTTCCCTATATTTAGAGATGATTTCTCGGTAATACTGGGAGA
Source organism: Anaerotignum sp. (assembly GCA_963591145.1). Classification (GTDB taxonomy): domain Bacteria; phylum Bacillota; class Clostridia; order Lachnospirales; family Lachnospiraceae; genus RGIG5612. Next base: position 14,810 of record CAVARE010000001.1, read on the forward strand.
GAAGCTCCTGTCAGCAGAATCAAGTGCTGATCTGATGCAGTATTTTGCAGTTCCTGAGGATCTGGCCAATAGATTCATGAAGCTGAGAAATGAATATAAGGCATTTAATCAGTTCAGAGAGCTGGTATATACTAAGAACATGAACAAGGCCACGGTGGGCAGGGCACTGATGCATATAACGCTGGGAATCAAGGCTGAATATATGGAGAAGCTTCATGATGACAGAAATCTGAATGCTGTTAAGGTTCTGGGCTTCAGGGCCAGTGCGAAGCCTCTTCTGAGCGAGATAAAGAAGAACGCCGATATCGAGATGGTCACGAAGCTGGCTGACTACAAGTCAGACCCTGATCATGACGGTGCAGATATGATAGAGCAGACCACCAGAATGGATATGCTGTATCGAATGGTAGCGATGAATAAATATGATGTAGAGATTCCTACACCATATGAACATGAGATAATTATAATTTAAACATACTGCGGAATTTATCCTCATTCATAAGGATGAGGATAAATTTGCGGTTAATATATGCTTGTTAATAATTAAAATATATTTAAGAAAGAAGGAATCAAAATGGGCTTCATAGACAAGATGATTGAACTTGCGAAAGCTGACAAGAAAACTATTGTACTTCCTGAACCAATGGACAAGAGAACATTCGAGGCTGCTGAGAAGATACTCAAGCTCGATATTGCTAATCTTGTAATTATCGGCACACCGGAAGAAATCGAAAAATACGGTGCAGGATATGATATCTCTGGCGCTAAGATTGTTAATCCTTTCGATGATCCGAATAAGCAGAAGTATATAGATAAGTTCGTTGAATTACGTGGCAAGAAGGGTGTAACTCCAGAATCAGCCAAGGAGCAGATGGAGAAGGATTATATGTATTATGCATGTCTTATGTGCAAATGCGGTGATGCCGATGGTGCGGTATCAGGCGCTTGCCATTCTACAGGCAATACAATCCGTCCGGCTCTGCAGCTGCTTAAGACTAAACCAGGTATTAGCGGTGTATCAGGCTTCTTCGTAATTGAAGTTCCAAATTGTGAACTGGGCGAGAACGGTCTGTTCGTATTCGCTGACTGCGCAGTTAATCCTGACAACGATGCTGATAAGATGGCAGAGACAGCAGGTCTTTCAGCAGAGAGCTTCAAGGCATTTATCGGTGCAGAACCTAAGGTTGCAATGCTTTCATTCTCAACTAAGGGAAGTGCTAAGCACGAGAGAGTTGATATGGTAGCAGAGGCTACAGTTAAGGCTCAGGAGAGATTCCCTCAGTATCAGATCGATGGCGAGCTTCAGCTTGATGCAGCCCTCGTTCCTGAGGTTGGCGAGCTGAAGGCTCCAGACAGCAAGGTAGCAGGTCATGCTAATACTCTCGTATTCCCTAACCTTGAATCAGGCAATATCGGATACAAGCTGGTTCAGAGACTGGCCAAGGCTAATGCATACGGCCCTATCCTTCAGGGATTATCAATGCCAGTTAATGACTTAAGCCGTGGATGCTATGCTGATGATATCGTAGGAACAGTTGCACTTACAGCTGTACAGGCACAGCAGGCCGGCAAATAATTAATAAAGAGGAGAATCATAATGAAAATTTTAGTAATCAACTGTGGCAGCTCATCACTTAAATATCAGCTGATTGATTCAGAAACAGAGGCAGTTCTGGCTAAGGGACTGTGCGAGAGAATCGGTATTGACGGCAAATTCACATATCAGCCTGCAGGCGGCGCTAAGCAGGTAAGCGACATCGACCAGCCAGATCACAAGAAGAGCGTATCACTCGTACTTGAGGCTCTTACTAATCCGACAGACGGCGTTATCAAGGATCTCAGCGAGATCGGCGCTGTAGGACACAGAGTTGTACATGGCGGAGAGAAATTCGCTTCATCAACACTTATTACAGACGATGTAATGAAGGCTATCGAAGAGTGCAATGATCTGGCACCACTTCATAATCCTGCCAACATCATCGGTATCAATGCATGTAAGGAGCTTATGCCAGGCGTACCTATGGTTGCAGTATTCGATACAGCATTCCATCAGACCATGCCTGCAGAGGCTTATCTGTATGGTATCCCATACGAATATTATACAAAATATGGCGTAAGAAAGTACGGCTTCCATGGAACATCACATTCATATGTTTCTAAGAGAGTTGCTGAGATCTTAGGTCTTGATTATAACAAAGCTAAGATCGTTGTATGTCACCTGGGAAATGGTGCTTCAATCTGCGCAGTTGATGGCGGCAAATCAGTTGAAACATCTATGGGTCTTACACCTCTTATGGGTCTTATCATGGGAACCCGTTCAGGTGAGATCGATCCGGGCGCTATGGAATTCATCGCTAATAAGGAGAATTTAGACCTTAAGGGTGTTATGAATATCCTTAATAAGAAGTCAGGTATCCTGGGACTGTCAGGCGTTTCATCAGACTTCAGAGATATTGATGAGGCTATAGCAGCAGGAAATGCACAGGCTAAGGCAGCTAAGGATGCGTTCATCCACAGAGTTGTAAGCTATGTCGGCGGTTATATCGCAGTTATGAATGGTGTAGATGCTATCGTATTCACAGCAGGTATCGGTGAGAATGACAAGGGTGTAAGAACAGAGGTTTGCAAGCATTTCGGATATCTCGGAATTAACATTGATGAAGAGAAGAATTCAATCCGTGGTGAGGATGTAGTTATTTCAACAGCTGATTCTAAGGTTAAGGTATTAGTAGTACCTACAAACGAGGAGCTCATGATTGCCCGTGATACAGAAGCTCTGGCAAAATAATTAATTTGCTTGACAAAAATGTAGGTCGTGAGTATACTTATTTGGTCGGTCTAACAGATCGCCATATACAAGTCAGCAAGGAGGTGTACGCAATATGTCAATATGCCCAAAAAATAAAATGTCTAAGGCTAGAAGAGATAAGAGAAGAGCTAATTGGAAGATGGTAGTTCCATCTCTTGCTAAGTGCTCAACTTGTGGTGAACCTGTTATGCCACATAGAGTATGCAAGAACTGTGGTTCTTATAATAAGCGCACAATTATTGCTCAGGAAGAAGCATAATTCAGCATAGATATTATGAAATTCGAGCGGTTGTCATTTAAGGTGACAGCCGCTTTTTATACGTATAGAATTATGAGAATGACACTGAGTTGCGACGCTGCAGAACGGCGTAGTTTTCACAATTTCAAAAGCCGCCTTAGGGTTTACTTTTGAAGGATAATAAGATATTATTACCCAATAGTGCGTTGGCGAGAGGAACTCGCCGGGCGAGATTTCCGTGGTTTAATTATAAAAAAGGAGATAGAGAGATTTTGAGTACTAATCGTAGAAAACGAAGATCAAAGAAGAATCCTACAGTACGTAGAATATTGCATATTTTGTCAGTTATAGGAGTTACTTTGGCCTTTGTTTTAGTAGGCGTAATACTGGCATTATTTATATTATTCAGAGGTCCGTCTCAGACAGCCCGTGTAGAATGGGTTAATATGTTTAATGAAACCAGCCAGATGAAGTGGCTTCCGAGACTGTTCTTGTCAGACGAAGAAGTGGACAGTATTATCAATTCAAGCCAGATTATGACAGTTGAGGATGGAACACATTCTGACACGGAGGCAATTGATACTACACAGACAACGGATGAGATAGAAATAGTTGAGGTATCAGGTGAATCCTTTAAGGGTGTTATGATGATAATCCATGATCCGTCTAAGGTCTTCCTGGGCACAGTACCAGAGTTCTATGAAGGCGATGGACAAGTCGTTATGGACATGATCAATAATTATACTGGAGTTGTAGGCGGAATAAATGGCGGCGACTTTGTCGATCTGGGAACGAACAATTCATTTACAGCTCAGCCATTAGGACTTGTTATATCCAATGGAGAGGTCGTTTACTGTGAATCCGGCGATTATGATACTTATTATCATATGACAGGTATTACATATGATAATAAGCTTGTACTCGGTAATATTACGGCAAATGAAGCAATTGAGATGGGAATAAGGGACGCAGTTTATACAAATGAGATCACAACAGGACCATTCCTTATTATGAATGGCCAGCCTATGATATCAGAGGTTCCGGATTCATCTGTATATGGCGGCGGTGTTAACCCTCGTACAGTAATAGGTCAGAGGCAGGACGGAGCTATCATATTCCTCGTAGTAGACGGCCGACAGGCTAGTTCCCTGGGTGCTACCTTCGTTGATCTTATATATTTGCTTCAGGAATATGATGTATACAATGCATGCGCTATGGACGGTGGTACCTCGTCACAGATGGTATATAACGGAGAACTTCTGAACCATCCATATTCAGGAAAACCGAGAAGGTGTCCTACAGCATGGCTTGTTAAGGAGTAGAGGAGCAGCATTTATTGCAAATATAAAAGGATTTTAAACATGGCAGATAACTTTTCAAATAGTGAATATACTGAATATAGCGGCTTCGATGGCAAGCCGAAGGTTCAGAAGGTCGCGGAAATATATAGT
>CAVARE010000002.1:0-35441 GCA_963591145.1 Anaerotignum sp.
TTAGTCTGCAGCGTCGAAGATAGCCTTCTTATCTATCATATGCCCGTAATCAGCCTTCCATCTGTGGTGCAGTTTGCTGTTGTCCCATGCCTCAAGTGAAGACTCATCCATATCAAGTATTATCATCAGATCATATCTGTTATCCCTTGCTATGATATTTTCCTTGATTACTATTCTATGTATACCTGGAATCTCTGTCGCTTCAGCATACAGCTTTCTTACTTCATCAGCTGCTTCCGATTTATCCTTAACCGTATCATTCCATTTTACGATGATATAATGCTGCATCATTAATTCTCCTGCCTGTCAATTTTTAGTTTTCCAAGGCATCAAGAAGCTGCTTCTCCGTTATAATTTGTATCGGCACACCTTCTGCCTGAAGTTCTAATGCGTAACATTAATAATATGACACAATTTCATGCTTTTATCAATCGACCTGCTTGACTCTTAAATAATTAAAGGCTGCAGCAAATTACTTCAATCTTGCAATTACCATGCCTCTGTTTTAAAATTTGCATATAGACAAATATCATGAAGGAGGGTGATTTTAATGAGTACACTTGAATCAACCATTTCAATGCTCCAGTCATTGCCTGAACCAGATGTCAAGGCAATCCATGACATTACATATACCATATATTCCAAGATTTTTTCACCGATTCAGCCAGTATCAAGACAACAAATGCTGAATGACCTTGCTATTTCCAGAATGCAGGAGAAAACTGGCGATTATAAGGATTTTTCTGACGCTATAGAAGAAATTGAGGTGAAATATGGTCTCTAATGTTGTCATCACACGCCGCGCACAAGACCAGCTTGACAGTTACGTGCTATATCTTCTTATGGAAAAATCCAGTCAACAGGCTGCTAAGGCATTAGTTGCAGATGCAAGAAAAACCAAGGAGGCTTTACTTAACATCGGAGGTAGCCTAGGCAGGTGTGCTGATGAAGAACTAAAAGCTCTCGGATATCAAAAAATTCATTTTCGTAATCATGCGTATTTTTTTCATTTATCGTATTATAGATAACGTTGCTTACATTGAAGCTGTTTATCATGAGCTTTAAGACTATGAAAACCTTTTCAAAACAGAAGTTCTATGATCAGATGAACTGTCTCTTTTACATTGACATTTATTGATAATTAAAGGCTGCAGCCCTATCTATAGGATACTGCAGCCTTCTTTGTTTCAGCCCACAATATATTTAGTTGTAAGCCGCTCTCGGGAAGGAATTCCACATTTTATTTTGCAGGTGATACGATATATCCGCCATCTACTTCTTCAATGTTACCATTAACTGTTGATGTTTCATCAACTTCAAGTGTGGTGATGTAGCTGGTCTCAGTTACGTTCCATACAGAGCCGTTCTTGAGTTCTACGTTGATCACTGCGTTGCCTTCAGCTGTAGCCTGATTGATAACATGTCCCAGTAAGAAGTACTGAAGCTTCGTGAAATATGTGAACTGAACATATGCTGCATCCTCTGCAGAATCTGTAACTTCCATATCAGCGTTCATATAAACGTACTCGATATCCTTGTATCCGTACTGAGCATTTACTTCGTTGTATGCTGCGATCTCATCTTCGATACCTTCATGATAAGGAACTGCATGAACGATATTTGTCTTAGAGATGCCGCCGTCTAATGTAGCTGCGTCGATCACGAGATCCAGAGTATCAGCTTCCTGTCCCCATGTATCATTGTGATACCAGCCAGTTGCATTATACAGACTGCCTTCGTATTCGCCATTTGCCAATTCAAATTCAACTACGCATGTGCCGGCATTTGAATCGCCTTCTTCAGCAACGTAAACTTCTGTTGGGAAGCCTTCCATGTCAACTAATTCCTGAGCAACAGGGCCGCCTGCCTGAGCGTCGTCACTATCCATCATCTGAAGGATAACGCCGTTCTTAGTGCTTAATAAAGAATCATCAACTGTATACTTAACGTTACCATTTCTGTACAGGAAGATAGCTGATTCTGTATTAACCTCTGTTCCATCATTGATCACGAAATCGCCATCGCCATGTGACATGAATCCAAATACTGAATAGATATGGGAAACATTACCCTTACCTTCAACAGTTTCAGCAACCTTAGTGAAGCTGTCGCTGTCATAATCATAATCTATAGCATCAACTATATCGATTGATCCATTTGATGATGAATATTTGGTAATATCAGAGCCTGTGCTGATCGTAGCATATGTTGCACCTAAGATATCAACGCCATACAGATACTCTCTTGAGCTTCCGATAGCATATGTTCCATATGCAACACCATACTGGTGTGTCTCGCCGTCTATTGTATATCCTTCGATTCCCAACAGATCAAATCCGCCAGGTACAAATCCGTCAGAGCTTAATCCGTATTCTTCATCGCTTGTAGCTGCTACGAGTGTAGAATCTACAATATTGAATACAGGATCAGAACAGCTGTCAGATGACAGAATAGCCCAGCCTGAGCTTGTAATAGTACTGTCGATAACATTTAATGTAGCTCTGTTGTTCAGAACGTTAACAGAACGAGTTCCTCCGAATAATCCCAGTACCCAAGGCGGGCAGATCATTGTATTGAAATCTAATCCGCCGCCTAAGAAGCCTTCAGGAGTCTCGCTGATAGGATTAGCTCCTAATGTAGTGATCGTACTGTTTCTGATATCTAATACTGTGCTATGCTCGCCGTCGCCCCAGATTACTGAGAATGAATGAGCAAATCCATTAGATGTGAAGTCCATGTCATGAACATAAGCCTTACCGCCATTTGTACAAACTATAGCTGCTCCGGCTGCACTCATGTCACTATTAGCTGTAATGAGATTACCCTCATCATCATAATAAGGATCGCCGCTGCCATCATCCGCTGACTCGAATACAAGCAGTCCGCTTATATCAGCAACACTCTCGTCGCCTCTCAGATAAACCTCTGTATACTTATCACCAATAACGATGTCCTTAGGCGCTATCTGATATACCCCATCTACTACTTCAAGCGACTCTACATCAAGATTGGAATCTGCTGCTACCGGCTCGCCGTCCAGAATAGCATATCCCAGATATAAGCTATCCTTGTCAAAATGATAGGTTGAACCATCTTCCAGAGTTATGGAACGATTAAATTCTGTAAGGCTGTATGCCTCAGCATCCTCAACAGAGGTTACGATGCTCTCTGAGGCCGGCTCCATGCCTTCTGATACGAAGTACATGGTAGGGCCGCCGCCACCGCCGCCTCCGCCATCAGGAGCTCCGCCGCCTCCACCTTCGGAACCACCAGATTCCCCGGCAAATGCTACGGCAGACATGGACAGTACCATTGCGGCTGCCAATAAGCATGTAAGTGCCTTCTTCATCATAACTTTTTTCATTACTACCCCCTTTCTTGTTGCCCCCTCCCAGGGCACAAAAACCTACTCCCGGCGTAATTCACAGCTACAATCAATCAAGTCTACCTTGTGCCGTGAACCTCGTCTGCAGCCGCTGCTCAAAAACGCCTTCGCTAATTGTTTTTTCACAGCGGTCTGCGCCGTCCCGGCACATAAGCAAACTAGCAAAAATTCAGTGTGAACCTCGCCTTATGCAATGATGAAACACATCAATTTCAATGTATCATCTTTTATACAATATCACAAGTACTTAAAAAAGTTCATATAAATAAAAACAAAAAATCACCTCTTGTATCCACGTGAGATAACAAAAGGTGATTTTTCTGAGGGTATTATTTATCATATTTTCTAATAAATGCCGTTATTACAAGTCTAATCCTCGTACATGAATCCTGCTTCCTTTAATTCCTGAAGTGTCCTTGCCAGGGCTGTTCCATCAGGATATTCAATCGTATGGGTATGAACGCCGTCTGTCAATTCACAGAGAGAATGGGCATCGTTTTCAGCAATTTTCCTCATAAACTCCTTGATGTCATATCGGCTGGATAAATCAAGGAAGCCCGTCAGGTTACCATATACAGGATGATCTATGATAACATTTACTACTCTGCAGCCGTTATCAACCATAATCGTAAGCTCTCGCTCTGTATCTGACTGATTATGCTGACATACTACTTGGTATGTTAAACCGATTTTATTGCTATCAACCTTTCTAAATACATATCCCCTGGCAGTTGCATCAATATTGCAACCTGCAGCACGTATCAATGCTACATCACCCACTATGATCTGCCGGCTTACATCCAGCTTCCTGGCCAGGTTCGTTGCACTGACAGGCGTATCAGAGGCTTCTAATATTTTTTTAATCTTTCGACGTCTTTCTTCCGAATTCATATGATTTATCCATTCTATTTCTATATTTGCTGCGTAATATTAGAGCTTCAGATCTCCTTCTTTGATCCAACCCAGCTTACGCTCTATGGCACAGAAGATGCATGAAAGTACAGCCGGCAGGACGAAACATATCAGCACAAGTCCTATTATGTCAAATGCTGTTATCGCATCCTTGGTACCGGCGGCTATATCACTGACCCATCCGGTATATACACCGATCTGTCCTACGAATCCGCAGGTTCCCATGCCGGATGATACCGCCGCACCATTCATCTGCAGACCGAACACGCAGGTCGCGATAGGACCTGTAATAGCCGAGGCAAGTGTCGGAGCTATCCATATCTTAGGATTCTTGACAATATTAGGCATCTGCAGCATTGAGGTTCCTATGCCCTGACTTACGAGTCCTCCCACACCATTTTCCTTGAAGCTCATAGTTGCAAATCCCACCATCTGCGCGCAGCAGCCTGCTACAGCAGCACCGCCTGCCAGACCTGTAAGGCTAAGTGCCGCACAAATCGCCGCAGAGGAAATAGGAAGTGTGAGAGCAACGCCGACGATAACAGAGACCACGATTCCCATGAAGAATGGCTGCAGCTCTGTGGCCCACATAACCAACTTGCCAAAAGCCGAGGCCGCCGTTCCGATAGGCGCTGCGATCAGCTCTGCCAATCCGATGCCCACAAGAATAGTTACAATAGGTGTTACGAGAATGTCTATCTTAGTTTCCTTGGAAACGACCTTACCGCACTCTGCTGCAATTATTGCAACAACGAGTACCGCCAGCGGGCCTCCCGCTCCGCCCAAAACATTGGTTGCATATCCGACTGGAATAAGTGAAAAAAGAACCAGCGGCGGCGCTTGCAGCGCATTGCCTATAGCCGCTGCCATGGCAGGTCCTACCATAGCCGATGCCAGACCGCCGATGGTATATGAAGTATCTCCGATGGTTGCTATCGTATCTGTGAGAAATCCGATATGAAGCTGTGTTCCGAGAGTATTAAGTATCGTTCCTATCAGCAATGTGCAGAACAATCCTTGCGCCATGGCACCCAGAGCGTCGATACCGTAACGTTTAAGTGAAAAAACAATGTTCTTGCGTTTTAAGAATGATTTTACTTTTTCCATAACAATTCCTGACTTGATGAGAATCCGTTATCTAAATGCCGTAGACCTAGAAGCAATTAACTGATAATATTTAGAAATGCAAATGTTTCAAGCCAGATCTGCATAGATCTTCTCAGTTTATCTGGCATTGAATAAGTTACAAGATATAACTCGACATGTCGCGAAGTAACACAAGCAGGAACAACCTGACATGTCGAGTTATGACTTGACACGTGTCAAGACACCTCTGCATTATACACGCTGATTTTTCATTGTCAACGAATTTTTTTGGAAAATTATGGATTAAGAATTTAGAAAATCTGCTATATTTCGGTCTTCTGTGAATGTATTTACGTTATATAAGAACAAAATATCAGTTACATTCTCCGACTCAATGATGCTGTTTATATCATCATAGCAATATCTCGGGTCGATTACATATATGCTCTCGTAATATGGCAGCAGGAATTGAAGGAAGGCATTGGCATATGAATCCTTGATAAGCACCAGCTTCCTTCCGTTTATATTAGATGTCTGTATATCCACGCGTGAGAAGTTGCCTCCCATAAATACAGCATATTTATCAAGCTTGTTCAGGCTGTCAGCGTCATAGATTGAGGCGGTTCTGTACTTCTGCTCTGTATATTCCACATAATATTTGACTTCGTCATTATTGATAGCGTCAGGGATATACATATCAACCTTATCAGCCTCCAGCCGATATCCTGTCTTAGACGACAGCGTACCGTAAAAATCATTTGCCGCATTCACTGTATGATAATCATTCTTCACATTATCGATCTTAAGCGTATCAGTCATCGCCTCGAATGCATACTTAGCTCCCAGACTGGTCCAGTGATGATCTGTCTTATAGAATATATATTCGTCCTTATGTGCCTTCAACGGTTCTCTTAAGTCAACGAATGTCATGGCATCCGAGACAGAATCCCGAACATGCTCGATCTCCTCATTCTGATCATATACAGGAGCATTGGCTGGCAATCTGTCGGATTGAATCAGGCAGCTGTTAGGAACCAATGCAAATGTCACGTTCTTGTCTGAATGCTTCTGGGCAAATGTTTTCATCGCCTGCAGGTTATTGTCTACATATGCATAATCCGGCTCAGACGGCTTCTCAATAAGCTGATTATGACTTCCCAGATATACTCCGTTTATCTCCCTCTTACCCAGCATTCTGTCTGCAAATGACTTAACAGCGATCCAGCTGTCTCTGAGCGGAAACTGATCCTGAGTATAGCTTTCGGCATCCTTCATATATGAACCATCTGTCAGAGATGAAGCTGTGAGCTTAGGTCTCTGCGCCAGTGATCTGTTCTCAGTTTCTGAATAAGACTTATCCGGAACAGCGAAAATCAATATGCCAATCACAATTATTGTCACTGCAAAAATAATCGAAACAGACAGATAGATTGTCCTTCTTAATGTATTGAATTTTTTATTATTGCTTTTTGTTTGTTTCATGATCAGAACCTAAAATACAGGAACGGATTATATGTATTATTGACCATATATGCGATGCATATGAACAGCAGCAGGCTGTATATGACTACGCAAATAATGTATTTGACTGTTTTATTTCTGCTTCTGCTTAACAGCCTCTGTGACAGATTCCATATAAATGGCCTTGAGGCTATGAAGCATATAATGATCAATATTATATTTGTCACCAGATAATATGCCGCATCTGAATCGAAAAATCCCGCAGCGCCATTGCCAAACATATTGCCCAAATACGAGAAGGCACTGGCAATATCATTTGAGAAGAATATTACCCATCCGAATACGACCAGAATAAAGGTGATGAATTCCCGTATGAATCCAGGGATATGGTCCAGTACATTTCTTAGAACGAATTTTTCAATTATAAGCAATACTCCATAATAAACGCCCCACAGCAGAAAATTCCAGGCCGCACCGTGCCAGAAGCCCGTGAGCATCCAGACTATCATGATATTTCGGATATTCTTAAGAGTGCCGCCTCTGTTGCCGCCCAGCGGAATATAAACATATTCCCTAAACCAGGTGCCCAGTGATATATGCCATCTGCGCCAGAATTCTGTGACACTCTTGGATGTATACGGATAGTCGAAATTTTTGACGAAGTCGAAGCCCAACATTTTGCCGAGACCGATGGCCATATCTGAATATCCGCCGAAATCGAAATATATCTGCATCGTATAGCATAGTGCTCCGATCCAGGCTGTAACAACTGAGCGTTCGGACAATGCCAGAATCTGTTCATGTACAGCACCGATATTATTGGCCAGCAGGACTTTCTTGCTGAGTCCTCTTATAAGCCATGCCACGCCGTCCACGAAATGCGTCAGATTGAGGCGTTTATTCTTAAGCTGTTTTACCACATCCTTATATCTGACTATCGGTCCTGCTATCAGCTGCGGGAACATGGTGATATATACACCGAATGTCACAACATTTTTCTGCACCCTGACATTGCCCCAGTACAGGTCTATTACATATGACATGGCCTGAAATGTATAAAATGATATTCCTACCGGAAGCGCCAGTGCACTATAATGGGATTCTATGCCCAGCATATTGCAAAATGTGCTGACAAACAGTCCTGAATATTTGAAAAATCCCAGCATGGCAAGGTTAATGACTATTGAAAATATCAGTGTAAATCTGACCAGCCGCCTGTCTTTCTGCCGTTTATAGCTGTCAATTGCAAGGCCGGAGAAATAATTAAACAGGATGCTGAAAATCATCAGCAGCACGTATATCGGCTCACCCCAGGCATAGAAAATAAGACTGCATACCAGAAGTATGTAATCCTTAGCCTTCATTGGTACTATGTAATACAGTATCAATGTAATCGGCAGAAATATAAATAAAAAGAAAATGCTGCTAAATATCAATTTGCCTTCCCCACTGGCTAATAGTTACTCAAAAATGCCGCCTCGGCTGCCTGAGCGTCCGGATGAATCACCATGATCGCGTAATTTCCCTGAGCCAGCTGCACTCTGTTATTTATCATCTCGTATTGTTCCGGTGCATATCCATCAAATGAAGTGGCTCGCTGGGTGGCTCTCTCGGTCATCGCAGCCATTACAGATTCTGACTGCGATGAATCATTAAGCTTAACCAGCAATATCTCCTGTGCGGTCATGCCGGTATTAGGCTTATAATATGCTATGCCTTCGTAATCAGCAGGATTAAGTCCGTAGTATTTCTTAATATCCAGGTCAGATCCTTCTGTAACATCAGACATGTCTATAGCCGATATGACCGCCTGCTTCATATCAGAAAATGCTGTGTCACTCATCGTCTCGCCCTTGCTTCTTATGGCGATGAATATAAGCAGACCTATTACCAGTAATATTTGTATTATTGTGAATTTATGTTTATTTACTCTAGAGTGCATAGTTTAACACATAATAGTTGCACGCGCTGTGAACCTCGGCATGCAGCCCCTGCTCGAAATCGCCTTCGCTGATTGATTTCTCGCAGGGTGCTGCGCCGTCCCAGCGCTCGTGCAACTTAATTTCATCCTTCAATTCATATGATGTTGGGGGCAAAAGGTATTTTGACTCCAATGATACCCAGATTGCTACGCGCTATGCGTTCCCGCAATCCTCACATTACACATCAATAAATTTGATCATCTCCTCAGCCCACTCGTAGTAGAATGGCACGTAGAAATGAACACCGTCTTCCTGATAATAATCACTATATTCCTCTGACAGGTATGATAAGTCAATGAAGGTAATGCCCCATTCCTCGCATTTGGCCTTAACAGACTCGTTCCATTCTGGTATGCCATACCAGAGTTCAGAGGTCTCAAATGCAGGATCTATTACTGGAAAAACTGCCAGAACATAGAGCTTAGCTTCTGGTACCAGCTCTCTTATGCGGTCAATATATGTTGCAAATTCATCGCACCATTCATTAACGTCAGCCCACATACCGCAGCCTATGTCATTCATGCCGTAATTAAATACAATAAATGACGGATTCATGTACTGGATATGATCATAATAATCCGGGATATTTCTGATGGTATTGCTCTTCTCTGCGCATACGTTGTCCTGCGGCAGAAAATCGCACCAGGCGAATTCGCCAAATCTGGAATCACCCATCAACAGACCTTCTTTATACAGAGACCAGTAGTCAATCTCCCCACTTTCAATCTTCTGCAGGCGTTCTTCCTTCTGAGCTTCCTTACGCGCATCCTGGATTTCAGTTACTATTGACTGGACCTCTGTCTCGGTGATCGTTGACGTACCTTGTGCAGACAACAGCACTTTGGTATCTTCATTTGCCTCGCTGTCAGCTGGCTGCATTTGCCCTGCTGAACTAATATTTTTCGGCTTAGATAATGCCAATATAGCGATAAATACGAAGAAAACTACAGCTATACCCAGCACAAATGTCCGCAGATTTACTGCGGATGCCCTCTTCTTTTTAGCTCTATTAGATTGTTCTGAATGGTATCTGTCAGCCAATTTTCTTCACACAAAAAGGCACACAGACCCTGCTTTAATGCAAAATCTATGTGCCTTTTATAAAATTTATTCTACGGTTACACTCTTAGCCAGGTTACGAGGCTTATCTACATCAAGTCCCTTAGCGCAGCTGATGTAATATCCTAACAACTGAAGAGGTATTACTGACAGGCTTCCTGCGAAATGAGCATCGACCTTAGGAACATATACACTGAAATCCGTTGTATGCTCCACTTCATATTTGCCATATGTTGTAACTCCGAAGAGATAAGCACCACGAGCCTTGCACTCAACCATGTTGCTTATGGTCTTCTCATATAATGCTTCCTGAGTGAGCACACCGATAACCAGTATGCCATCCTCAATAAGACTGATGGTACCGTGCTTAAGCTCTCCTGCAGCATATGCCTCAGAATGAATATAACTGATTTCCTTCAGTTTCAGACTGCCCTCCAGGCAGATAGCATAATCAAGACCACGGCCTACATAGAATACGTCACGGGCATTAGCATGATTGCTGGCAAATCTCTGGATGGTCTCCTTGTCATTAAGTATCTCAGTGATCTTGCCTGGAATAGTCTTAAGCTCTGATATATATCTGTCGTAATCAGCGTCATTAACAAGACCTCTTACCTTACCAAACTGAATAGCAAGACAATATGCTGCCATGAGCTGACATGAATATGCCTTAGTTGTAGCAACTGCAATCTCAGGGCCTGCTAATGTATAAAGCACATTGTCAGCCTCTCTTGCGATAGTTGAGCCCACAACATTAACGATGGCCAGAGTCTTAAGTCCCTTCTCCTTGGCCAGTCTCAGGGCTGCAAGTGTATCAGCTGTCTCACCACTCTGGCTGATAAGAACTACCAGGCCGTTCTTATCCAGGATCATATTTCTATATCTGAACTCGCTGGCCAGCTCAACTCTGACAGGTATTCCTGCCAGATCCTCTATAACATACTGAGCTGCCATGCCTACATGCCATGCGCTGCCGCAAGCAGTAATATAAATCTGTGATATATTCTTGATCTCATCATCTGATAAGCCCACGTTGCTGAGATCGATTCTGCCGTCCTTAACGAGGCTGTTTAATGTATCCTCAACTACACGAGGCTGTTCATGAATCTCCTTGATCATGAAATGCTCATATCCACCCTTTTCTGCAGCCTCTGCATCCCAGTTGATATGAGTCGTTTCCTTCTGGATCTCATCACCATTCAGATCATAGAAATGAACCTCACCTGGTTTAACACAGGCAAATTCAAGATCACCAATATAGTATACGTCTCTTGTATATTTAAGGATTGCCGGAACGTCACTGGCAATATAGCTCTGTCCTTCTGCGACACCGATGATCATAGGTGCATCCTTACGTGCAACCCAGATCTCGCCAGGATGATCCGTGAACATAAGCTCTAATGCATATGCTCCTCTTACACGCACAAGAGTCTTGGCTATAGCATCGATTGGTCCCAGATTATATTTCTTATAATAGTAATCTACCAGCTTAACTGCTACCTCAGTATCAGTATCGCTGTAGAAGCAATATCCATGCCTTGAGAGCTTCTCCTTTAATTCCTGATAATTCTCGATGATTCCATTATGTACGCCTACAACCTCTGACAGTACAGGACCTGAGCCTGAACCTGTGCAGTTGCCGCTTACATGTGGATGAGCGTTAGTCTGGCTAGGAACGCCATGGGTAGCCCATCTGGTATGTCCGATACCACAGGTGCCCTTAAGAGCCTTGCCGCCGTCAACCTTCTCGTAGAGATTTTTTAATTTACCAGTCGCCTTAACTACCTCTGACGGCTTATCACCGTCTCTTACTGCGAGACCTGCACTATCATAACCTCTATATTCTAACTTTGACAAACCATCAAGCAGAATCGGAGCTGCCTGATCATAACCTGTAAAACCTACTATTCCGCACATTTTTCTTTACTCCTGTTCATTAAATTTGATATTTCTTCTGATATTCTTTGTAATATAAATTAAAGAATGTTTCCTTAGCATCCCGAACATTTTCCAGATACTCATGGACATTCAGATCATCCTTTTCTACCTCGATAACCGCTATGGCTATATTGCTGCAATGATCAGATACACGTTCATAATTGGTCAGCAGATCATTGAATACGAAGCCATTTTCCAATGTACACTTATTAGTCTTAAGTCTCTCTATATGCGCGATCTTCATGGCATCGCACAGATTATCGATTACCTCTTCAAGAGGCTCAACCCTCATGGCCTCCTCGACGTTATCATTCATGAACGCATCCTCTGTAATCGTGACTATCTCCTTAATCGCACTTTCAAGAACGTCTAACTCCCGAACAGCCTCTTCTGAGAATGTGATCTTCTTGGAATGTATCTCGTCATATGCCTCTCCTACATTTCTGGCATGGTCTGAGATACGCTCGAAATCTGAGAGGGAATGCAGATATTTGCTGGCTGCATGACTCTGCGCGCTCGTAAGCGGCTCTGCTATGATCTTCATCAGATATGTGCCCAGCTTGTCCTCATAGCGGTCAACCATCTCCTCCAGCGCATTAACATTCTTCAGCGTCGATGAAGAATAATTATCCCTAAGTGACATGGCCTCTCTCAAGGCCTTAATAGAATTATCCGCCATGGAATGGATTACCATATTACTCTGCTCCAGAGCCAATGCTGGATGATCAATAAATCTCGGCTCCAGACGGTTCATATCCTCCTGCTCAGCGCGTGAGCCCTCGTCGTCTGGGAATATCTTGCATACAAGCTTCTCCATAACACTAATGCCAGGCGCCAGGAATAATACGGCACAGAATCGGAATAACGTATTAACCAGCGCAATTGTAACCATCGTCATCGTAGATGTCATGAACGAGAAATGGAAAATGGCTTCCAGCACGTAGAATATAACGCCGCAGATGATGGCGCCGAACAGATCAATGAAGAAATATGAAAAGGCTGTCCGTTTGCCATTAGCGCTGGCTCCTAATGCGCTCAAAAGAACTGGAACTGATGCGCCGATGCCGATACCCATTATGATTGGGAATGCTACTTCGAAGCTTATAGCGCCTGTAACAGCCAATGCCTGTAATATACCGACTGCAGCACTTGCACTCTGAAGTACGGCTGTAAATATAAGACCAACTAATATACCCAGAAGCGGGTTAGAGAATTTTGTAAGAAAATCAATAAATTCAGGACTTTCCTTAAGTCCTGCTACTGCACTTGACATAGCTGTCATGCCAAACATTAAAACTGCGAATCCCATCAGGATGTCGCCGAAATATCTGAGAGATTCCTTCTTGCAGAACATTCGAAGAATGATTCCGATGACTGCCACAACGCCTGTGAGCATCGTTGTATTGAAGTAAGATGCAATACTAGCACCACCGCCTTCAATGCTGTTAAGACATAGGATCCAACCTGTTACACTGGTTCCGATGATGGCACCCATGATGATTCCTATCGCCTGCTTGACCTTCATCATGCCTGAATTAACGAATCCGACTACCATTACTGATGTGGCTGATGATGACTGAATCACGGCGGTTACGCCTGTTCCTAAGAGAATTCCCTTAAAGGCATTGCTTGAAAGTTTATATAGAATAACCTCCAATTTATTGCCAGCCACCTTCTTAAGTGCATCTCCCATGATTGACATACCAAACAGGAATAATGCTACACCTGAAAGTAATGAAACTACTTCCATTACACCCATATCTAATTTCCTCCGAGTCCGCCGCATGATATCTCTTCTCTGCAAGTCACATGCATGCTGCATGCAAATGCCCGAGATATATGTTTACGACTTCATGATTAATCTTCAGTGTCAGCTGTATCACTTAATTCTGCTTATGAGCCTGCCCAGCAAAAATACAGCAACATAATTCTATAACTTTTTTCGTCAATTTACCAGTATTACTTTTTATGCAAGCTGGATTCTTCCTGAAGTCTTTACACAACATCACATACCGTTCTGCTTTTTCATCAGCCTTATTGACAGCATAAGAATCAGTCTGTCATTTTCATCCGTCAGGTCTGCATCTATTATTTCTTTTATGATATTGAGCCTGTATGTCATAGTATTCTTATGTATAAACATACTGTCCGCTGTCTGCTGCAGACTGCAATTACAATTCAGATACATCTCCAGCGTATCTATGAGCGGGAAAGAGTAGTTTTTCTGCTCATATGACAATTCCTTAATATCATTTGAGATCAGATGGAGTCTCTGCTCACTGGGGATAAATGACAGAATATTGTCAACATAGATGTCATTCAGCAAGATGCATTCGCAGTCTGCACATCTGTCCAGTGCGGATACTGCCTGATTATAATATCCTCTGATCTGGCTGTATTCACGAAAGACCATGCTTACTGCACCCTTAAGATTCTGTGATGAGACGAATGACTTAAGCTTAAATATTAATGGCGAGAATCCCACTTCATTATCTGCATGAAATATAACAACTATCTTCGAGTCAAAAAGTATCGTTACTGCCTGCTCGCCTACAAACATGCGGCTGGCAAGGTTCAGGTAATAGGTATAGACCTGAGGATCAGACGATTCGGGAATCTCAATACATGCAACCTGACAGAATCTATGAAGTGATGCATTATGCCGCTGCAAACGATCGCGAACCAATTCTTCTGATACCGACATTCCATTCAGAAGATCCCTGATCATATTCTCCAGAATATCTGCATACGGGAGACTATCGTCATGGCTGGCCAGGCGTGACAACTCCTCGACAATTATGCGGCATTCTTCAAATACTACCGGTGAATGATCATTGTCTACGCATAATCTGTTAATACGTCCATAATACTGGTCGTTTTTAAGGATATTACATACTATCGAAGAAAACGGATAATAATATGCATTATAGTAAACAGGCTCTGTGGTACCTGCCAGCATATTCATGTCACCGCTTTCCTGCATGAGTCTGGCATTTGCTGGGGACAAGAAACCCTTCTCGATCATATGCTTCCATTCCAGATCCCCGGGAATCAGGAAATCCTTGGCTATGGCCAGAATTCTGTAACTCGAATCCAGATAGAAAAATGGAACCCCCAGCAGCTTAGTTGAGATATCTATGACTTCCTGGTTATCCCTGGCCGACTTAAGGGCAAGTCTCAGATTATCCAGATGTGACTTGACATGCGCCAGGCTGTTGTATACTTGGACTAATGATCCCTGTTCCAGAATAATATAATTCCTGCCCAGGAGTTTCTTCTTACTGTCAGTTATCTTTCTGCCGGCATTAGTGATTATAATCATGGATTTCTTAAAGCGTCTGCAGTCAACTGCGCCAGCAGCAATATAAACAGTTTCTTCCAGATCCTCTGATCCCTCGTCAAGCAGATAGAAATCCACGGCATCATATTCTTTAACCGTTATTTCCTTTATTTCATATTTTTCAAGCAAGCTGCTGATTATCTCCAGGTTCATGCATTCGCTCCTTAATTCAATTGTGCTGATAGCACAACTATATATCATCATTTTCAATTTGTACAGCCAATGACAGAATGATGGCTGCAGTGCTATCCTTACGGCATAGACATTGATTTGTGAAGATACAATTTTATGCATTCGCTATTATTTTACTCTATTGTACCGTGAACCTCGGCTGCAGCCCCTGCTCGAAATTGCCTTCGCTGATTGATTTCTCGCAGGGGACTGCGCCATCCCGGCACAATAGATTCTAATTCAATAATTGATTGTGATAGCAGCACAGTGATAGGAGGTTTTATAGAATGTTAACTGAACGTGAGAATATGGAGATATGCTGGTCGCACAAACAGCCGGAATGGGTTCCGATGATCAATACTGCATCTCAGATGATCATCTGTCCTGAGATTAATGACAGATGTCTGTTCATGAGCGGTCCGGATGATTTTGGTCTTGAATGGGAGATTGATCCTAACCATAGGGAATTGATGTCTCATGTTAAGCCTGGCATCGAATTATTCGATGATATTACAGAATGGCCTGACAGAATCAAGTTCAAGAGCTGCAAGGATAAGGACTGGGAAGCTGCCGCTATGCGTACTAAAGCAATGTGGGCCAAGAAAGATCAGCTGCAGGGCTACTGGGTTGGAAATATCGGTGCCTTCGAGAGAATCTGTGCCATGATGGGTCATGTAAACGGCCTGATGGCTCCATATGATGACGAAGAAGCATATGCTGACTATGTAAATGCCTATGCTGATTACAGAATCGAACAGTTCTATTTTATCAAGAAATACCTGGACGTTGATTTCCTTATGATGCATGACGACTGGGGCAGTGAAAATCAGATGTTTATGTCTCCTGACATGTGGCGTCAATTCTACAAGGAGCCGGAACGTCGTATGGCAGCCGCAGCTCATGAACTGGGCATGCACTACATGCATCACAGCTGTGGCTATATCACTCCTATCGTTCCTGACCTGGTAGAAATCGGTGTCGACAGCTGGCATAGCGTTCAAACAACCAATGACCTTAAGATGCTCAAGGAAACTATCGGTGATAAGCTTATATTTGCCGGAGGCATCCAGCCTAAGGTAACAGATGCCGAGGGCACGTCAGAGGAAACCATCCGTCAGCATGTCCGCGATATGATTAATCTCCTGGGTAAGGGCGGCGGATACTTATGCTCTTCTGCTGTAATGTTTTCTACGGTTCCCGGCGTAGACGGAATCATCGATGACGAGGGCAAGAAGTATGGTCAGTACAGCACATTGAAATTCGACTGATTGTAACTATTCGGAGACATGCAGAAATATTTTATTGCAAATGTATGCATTCAAAAAAGCAATTTTATGCAGCAAAGTAAACACATGAGCAAAGGAAAAATATCTTAGAAACGGCTTTGCAAATGTGAATTTGAAATTATCAAAAGATCAAAAATCGGAGGTATCAAAATGGAAGGAAAATGGCTTTTCACAGTTCACACATTTATGGGAGACATGATGTCACATTATGACATTAAGGTTGTCGGAGACAAATTAGAAGGCACAGCAACAGACGCTTCTAATGGTGCTACTGCGCCAATTGAAAACGGAACCTTTGATGGAACAAATTTCTCATTTTCAATGACAATTAAGACAGCTGTCGGCGAGATGACTAATAATCTGTCAGGTAAGATCGACGGCAACAAATTAGTCGGCACATCATCTAATCCTATGGGAGCATTTGAATTCGACGCAGTTCACGAATAATCGGCTCAATCTGAAGCGGACGATGCATTTGCCAAATATTCCTGAAGGCAGGCATTGTTCGCTTCAATAATTTTATTCATACCCGCCTCATCCAGCTCTTCTATTAGTGCATCTATCTGAGCATCAACATCCTCGGCAAATCCCACATTAAGTATAGGCAGATATTCATCCAGAATTTTAGAAATATTAATTGCCTCCAGCGCATAATCGCCTGCATCGAAGCTGTATCCAAATGACAGCGATTTTGTGGCAGAATCCTCCCACCTCATGATTTCATCATAATATTCATCTGTAAGCGGATCTTTTATCAGAAGCTTCATCGGGTCGCCGAATTTGGCAAATCCTGATCCATAACCGCTGCTGTCTGCATTCTCAGTACCATCGGCGGTTATTACATTTTCAGTACCTTCTACTCGCACATAATCCAGGCCTTCTATTCCGTAATTCAGCAGATTCGCCACATCAGGATTAGAATAAATGAGATTTATAAATTTCATTGTGACCTCAGGATTTTCACAGGTTGACGCTATTCCCAGCATAAATTCGGTCACACCGCTGGTAGAGATGATAATATCGCTGGTGCAGATTACACCAGCATCAAAATCCTTAACGTTTCCGTTTCCTAACTGTCCTGCTGTAACATTCGTGGGAATTCCGAATATCTGGCCTTCTTTAAACATCTGGGTTACTTCTGTTTCATCTATAAGCGTATTGTCTGGGAGATATCCCTTCTCATACCATCTTCTGATCGTTCGATAATATTCCCTTAATTCCTCGGTTTCATATATATTGACTATTTCTGTGTTTTCTGTAGGATTCATGATCACACCGTAATTGCCTGATGGACCGAAGGATTCCATAGAGCAAAAGAACATAAGTGATAATTGCGAGCTGAGACCTACAGAGGTCAGATACATCCCATTATCCTTCAGCAGATCTCCTATATTTTCCAGCTCTTCGATAGTCATACCGTCATGCATGTCTATACCCAGCTCTTCAGCCACTGTTTTATTGTAATAGAAACCGCCACTATTGGCAGCATATGGATACTGAGAGATGGCATATGTAGTGCCGTTTACCTTTTGTGCCTCGCTGACATTTGCATTAACAGCTAAAATATCCTGACCTTCAGTCTCCAGAAGCTCATCAAGCGGAAGCAATAATCCCTCCGATACCATAGTTATCATGTCATTTGTAAGACCGACATTAACAATATCTATCTTCTCACCGCTGGATATGCTATATGCCGTATCCGAGGCCAGGTTGCCGATGAAAACTGGAACGATATGGATCTTAGCACCAATCTCAGGAATCGTTATTTCGTTTATAGCTTCTTCCACCGCCGAAATATCTTTCTGGTTCGTGTCAATGACAGTATATTGAATGTATATTTCATAAATGTCATCTTCATTTGCATAAACAGATGTCAGACATAAAATGCTAATCATCGCAGTCAAAAGCATGCATATATATTTTTTCATAAGCAAATCCCCCGGTCCCGTAGGTTTTCTGGAAATTTAGCACAAATCGCCTGGAAAACCAATATTTCCAGGCGGTTTTGTGGTGGACAACCAAGTTACAGCTCTTTATATGGCGCTATGCCAATCGTAACGTCAGTATAATATTTATCTCAATCTACATTCTTAGCAATACTATTGCCATATGCTGTTAATTCAACAAGTCCAGGATAGATTTCTTCATCCCAGTTTGTGAATGTGATGCGAATGAACTGTCCTAATACAGCTTCATCAAGCTCTACATAGCTTGTTATCAGATCATTGCCTGATGATTCATAAACAGTGGTCCAGCTGTCTGCATTTTCTTCAAGCAGAGGGTTAGTTGTTCCATTGAATACCTCAATCTTGTAATCTATGCAGCATTTGTCTTCCAGATCTACAGACTTGTCTGCATTGATTTCCTTCAGCCAGATACGGAATGAATCAATATTATAATTATCCTTTAATGAAACTAACAGCCATGGATTTTCATCGTCAGCTGCAGGCTGCCACCATGTAATGCATGACTCGTCAATTGCATATGCAGGATGTCTGCCTTCTGCGTAGCTTGATACTGCATATCCCTGCTTAACTGTCAGAATGTTAACATCTACTTCATTGCCATCAGCAGGATTTGCTAATGTACCAGGTGTATACTGCGGTTTCTCTGAATAATGAGGAACTACGAGATTGCCATCTTCATTGATCATAGCCGGATCGCAGCCTATACGACGTTCCATATCGCCTTCAAGGCCTACATTAACTGTATAGAAGCACCATAATGTGTCATTAGGACCCACAACTATAGAGCCATGGCCGCCACCTCTTACGAGTCCATTGCAGGTATCAACTTCATTAGTAATCTCTGTTTCCTGAATCTCGAATCCATCTAATGGTCCAGTTGTTGACTGATAGCATCCCATGTTATATGAGTCATACTGAGTACCGCATGTCGTCCATGTCAGATAATATGTACCATCAATCTTAACCATGAATGATCCCTCTGGGAATCCATTTTCATAATCCTGATGATCCTGACCGAAATTCTGCCACTCATAGGTGTTATCATATTCAATAAGAATCTTAGGCTCGGTGATAAGCTCTGTAGGGTTATCAGGATTTAATTCAGCACCTGAAATATATGGACCCATGCCCCAGTACAGATACATTCTGCCGTCATCATCTACGAAAATATCAACATCGCTGTGTGGTGCGATTACAATGCCATCTTCTATATTCTCATCGAAGCTCCTGCCGTTATAGGTGAAGTCTCCCAAATCCGTAAATGGTCCTTCAGGAGAATCAGACTCATATATATCCGAGCCGTTCCATGCCAGATAGAAATGATCCTTGCCTTCATCATCTGTACGGACCGCAATCGTTGGAGCCGTGAAGGTCATATCTTCCCCATCAACGGTCTGAAGCTGTACGAATTCCCAATCAACGAAATCAGTAGATACCCATAATGATCCATTTGTTCCATACAGATACCAGGTATCATTATAATAGAAGCCTGTAGGGTCTGCTGATGCACGAGTATCATTCTCGGCGATATATGTTGATGTACCACGGAACATATTCTGGAAACGTGCATGTGTAATGGACTGAACAGGATCATTCGGAATAATATCATTACCGATCATCTGTCCAACCATGAATGGATTCTCAGGAATAACACCCTTGTCACTTGCAATTGAGCGCTGATAATCTAGGCATAATGGATTGACATATGTCTGAGCACTCTCTTCATCTACCAGGAAGATCTGTCCGCCAGTCTCTTCAGTAGTTTCTCCTGCATAGGCTGTGCATGCCAGACCCAATGCCATGGATGCTGCCAGAGCAACAGTTAAAACTTTCTTCATACAATTCTCCTTTCGTGTTTACACGTTTTTCTTACATGAGAATTGTAATTCAATTAATTTGCCATCTTCTATAACAAAAATGTAGCATTATTGTTCTGTTAATGACTTTCTGCCAATATTCAGAACACTGTGACCTTGCTGTCAACTGGCCAATTATGCCTGCACATCCGCTTGCTTTCTATATTCCGATGGAGTCATGCCTTCGTATCTTTTAAATAATTTACTAAAATATGAGAAATTATCGTATCCCACCGTGAGAGACACCTCGGCTATCGGCATATTAGACTCCTTCAGAATCTGTTTTGCCCGATTAAGTCTGCATTCTGTGATGAATTCCAGCACAGGCTTTCCGGTTTCCTTTTTAAACAGCCGCATAAAATATTGTGCATTAAGGTGTGCCACCTCCGCTATATCATTTATGCTCATGTTGGTATCTAGATTACTGCAAATGTAATCGACGGCATCCTGTATTGCGTCTGACTGGAATTTTCCCAAGGCAACGTCAGCAGATAGATCATAGCCAGAGGATTTGGAAACACCGCGGATCAGGTTTTGACCATTTCTGCCATTAATACGCTCTACTGCCCTTTCTATTATGCTGCTTAGCTCTTCATAATCCACAGGCTTTAACACATAATCCATGCTGCCCATTATCAGGGCTTTCCTGACATATTCGTATTCTGGATGGCAGCTTACAAATATACATTCCGTATTTTTACTGAATGTTCTGACCCATTCATACAGATCTAGCCCGCTGCCGCCAGGCATCTCAATATCGCACAGCATGAGATCAAAACTATTATTTCCCATGAGTTCGATGGCCTGTCTCATTGACCCTGCACAACGCACATCATGTATTCCATATTTATCCCATGCGATTCTCTTCTTTAATGCAGCAGCCGCCACTGCTTCATCGTCTACAATAATAGCCTTCATATGAAAATCCCCTCTTATTCATCGTCCTGCATCGGTTCATATATAGCTGGAAATGACATGACAACCTGCGTCCCGCCGTCATCATTTATTCTGCTCGCTTCAAATGAGGATTTCTCACCGAAGAACAGTTCCAGGCGCTCAATCGTATTCTGAATGCCCGTTCCGAGTCCTTCCTGCCGCACCTTTGTCTCCTTGAATTTGCTGATAAGCTCGAGCGTTTCCGGCTTAATTCCATATCCTGTATCACGTATCTCTATTTGAATCATACCATCCATGTACATGGACTTCACCCAAATATTAACCGGCACATCATCTCTCAATGCATATTTAATAACATTTTCAACCAGATTCTGAATCATGAGCGGCGGCATTATGGCATCCTGCGTCATCGGCTCCATATATACATCATAATTGATGCGATCGGTATATCGAATCTTCTGAATGCGCAGATAATTTTCGATATGCTCCATCTCATGCTTGACCTTCACGTAGGATTTATTTGCATTTACAATGAATCTGAAATATTTGGACAGACACATTACCATCTTCTGTATGAGATCATACTGATCTGGCTCGTAGCTGTATATTATATTCATCGCGTTTAATATAAAATGAGGCTGTATCTGCTGACTCAGGTACTGAAGCTTAATATCCTTCTTCTCCAGCTCTTTCTCGTAGACATTGATCTTTAGATTCTTTATATTGCCTAACATGCTGTTGAAATTGCTGTTCAGCAGGTCGAACTCATAGGTTCCGGTCTTTTGCTCTATCTTATAATCAATATTGCCATTATCGACCTCGGCTATAGCATCCATCAGTATATTTACTGGGCGAATCAGCCATTTATAAAATCCCAAGAACAATATAGGAATGGCTATCAGAAAGACGATGCTGACAATAAACAAGATTCGCATATATCCTGGAAGCATCCTGTTAAGCTGCGTTCTCGACAGCATATCTACTAGCACCAGGTCACTATGATCTGACTCTGACATGAGTACAATATAATGTTCTCCGGCAAATGATATATTATTGGCAGAATAAATATCCAGTGAAGCCAGCGACTCATCATCAGTTATGAGACCCGCGTTCTTCTGGGCAAATTGAACGATATTATCAGACATATCCAGCTTAATTTCTGCCAGCAAATCCGCCAGGTTAAAATATGCACCATAGTATGAATCTTTATATTCATATATTCCAATTAATAATCTCGGATTAAGCCTTGAAACATACCACATATTTCCATCATGATTAGCCGAATCTGATATTTCGTTTTCAATCATTTGCTTATTTTCCTGAGTCTGATATCCGTTAGAGGAAACAAAATATCCGTTTTCGGGAAAATACGCAAATACATTCTCGGCCCAGGTATATTCTGACTGTATATCAGAGAAAACACTGCCCAGCCTTGTATACGCATGCATCAGCTCTACCGCACTGGCATTATCATCATCGTGTCCGGCAAGCATCCTGGCATAATTGTCATCGCTTCTTGATACTGTATAAAGCCTTCGTCCAATATTTTGCAGATAATTGTCAATCTGATTCATATTCAGCGACAATGCTTCCTGCACATCTTCAGATACAAGATTCTCTGACATACTTATGGCGCGGCTGCTCATGACAATTGTAAGAATACATATAGGAACGATTATAATAAACATTAAAAATGCAAGCCTTATAATTGCGGACTTATACCAAGGCATTAACTTAAGCATGCGTTTTCTATTATGCTTGGCTTCACTTTTTCTAATATCATCACTCATAATCTTGTATGCTCATTACACGAAGAGCCTCCAAATCGTATTTGGAGGCTCTCTATTGCGGCCTGAAAGCCAGGCGTATTATTTAAGAAATCTCTCTGGAAGCACTACATTGAAGTCCTTAGCCAGATCTCTGAAGTTCTGAGGTGTGATTGTCTGCAGCTTCGTCTGGCTCATAGATCTCATCTTAACATAGATTTCTGCCGACTTTTCTACTGTATGCATAAGGCCAAATGTCTGATCAAAATCTTCTCCTGCGCAGAACATACCATGGTGTGCCCAGATAGCCACATCGTACTTCTTCATTAAGTCGCTGGTTGCAACAGCGATATCTCTCTTGCCAGGAACCATCCAGCCTAATACACCTACGCCGTCCGGGAATATTACAGGGCACTCAGTTGCCATTTCCCATAATTCTCTGGTGAATACTTCATCTTCAAGGGGAAGAACAAATGTAAGCGCTATGATATTAGTCGGATGTGCATGATAGATTACACGATATCTTCCATTGGTAAGTGCCTTCTTAACCTCGTGGTTCATCAGATGGCTAGGAAGCTCGCTGGTAGGCTTGCCGCCATTAACCAAACCCCAGCAGATTCTGTAATTCTCGCCCTTATCATCAACTTCCAGAATGCACATAGAATCATCCGGCTTTATAATTACATTACGCATGAATTTGCCGCTACCTGTAACCAGGAAGAATTCTCCTGCCAGCTGTGGAACTGTTGTTCCTATCTCTTTCCATTCTCCATCAAATCTCAGATCTTCCCTGATTGATTCAACCTCTTCGTCCTTGATACGGTATGACAGATTACCACCGTTTCTCTCGTGCCAGCCCTGCTCCCAGCCGTCATTACACATTCTGATAAAACCTTGAACAAACTCTGCATCTAATACTTTCATTTCAATATCCTTCCATTTAAACCTAAATAATTATTCTGAGCCTGGCTCCCAGTAAACTTTAATCAATCATGCACGTTTCTTCAATACTTCATTTTCATATTTTTCAATTTCCTGGCTCAGATCGAAATCATTAACGATGCCACTCTGCTCGCAGTAATAATTCCAGATATCGCCATATGGCATCATCTTAGTTGCTTCCTGCATGATCATGAGTTTAGTAAAGTTGCTCTCATCCTGAAGCTTCTTAAGCTCCTGGCTAGGAAGGCATAATGCTTCTAATAATGCTTTCTGCATGCTTCTCATACCGACTGCCCATGCAGAGATACGATTGATGCTTGCATCGAAGTAATCCAGCGCGATATATACTCTGTTGAGCGCGTCGCATCTTACGATTTCCTTGGCAATTTCCTTAGTTTCATCATCAAGAAGCAGTACATGATCTGAATCCCATCTTACGCCTCTGGTAACATGAAGCGCGATCTCAGGATAGAAGCACAGCATGGCCGGGATCTTATCCGAAACGACTTCAGTAGGATGATAATGTCCATTATCCATTAATGGAAGACAGCCCTTATTCATAGCCGCCAGGGACAGCGTGAATTCTGCCGATCCTGCAGTATAGGATTCAACGCCGATTCCGAATACCTTAGATTCAACGCAAGGCTTAACCTTATCTGTATCGTAAGGCTCAGACAGGATTTCTTCGATGGACTCCTTGTATCTCATTCTAGGACCCATGCGGTCAGCCGGAACATCCTTGAAGCCATCGCCGCTCCAGATGTTCATAACACATGGAATGCCTGTTTCTTCGGCAAAATATTGAGAAATTCTGATACATGCCTTGCCATGCTCAATCCAGAACTTACGGATCTCTGGATCTGGGCTTGAGAGTGTCAGTCCATCCTTAACCATCGGATGAGAGAAGAATGTCGGATTAAAATCAAGTCCCATGCCTCGCTCCTTGGCAAATTCTACCCATTTAGCAAAATGCTTTGGCTCTAATTTATCGCGGTCTGCAAATTCACCATTTTCAAATATTGCATAGCAGGCATGAACATTTATCTTCTTAGTACCAGGTACAAGAGACATTGCCTTATCCATATCTGCCATCAGCTCTTCAGGAGTTCTGGCCTTGCCAGGATAATTGCCTGTGGTCTGGATTCCGCCTGTAAGAGGGCCGTCATGGTCAAATCCAATAACATCGTCTCCCTGCCAGCAGTGCATTGATACCGGAACCTTCTTCAATATCTCAATAGCCTTGTCGGTATCAACACCGATTTTCTTGAACATTTCTCTTGCGGATTCATATCTCTCTGTAATAGTCATATTTTTTCTCCTATTTGCTCCGATTAATTACTCTTATCTGTTATCAAGCGTTAAAGCATTTTATATCAAAAGATTCTTTGACGCAGCGTCTGGCATCACCCAGCGAACTAAAGACGCCGTCTCTGATCATCTGCGCCATGGCATTTCCAATAGCGGTAGCTTCAGACGGACCCGTATAAACAGTCTTATGTGTCGCCTTAGCCGTCAGCATATTGAGATAATCTGCATTAGAGCCGCCGCCTATAACATGGATTCTGTCATATTGACGTTGACTGCCCTGTTCGATCTCTCTAACCGTCTGTCCGTAACATACAGCCAGACTCTCATATATAACAGCTGCCAGCTCGCCTACCGTCACTGGCTCCTTCTGCCTTGTTTTCTGACAATATTCCTTAATTGCCACGATCATGCTCTCAGGCGCCAGAAATGACGCATCATTTACATCGACTCTTGAAGGAAAATCTTTATTTCCCTCTGCCATTGTACACAGCTCTGCAAATGAATGCTTCTTGCCTAATTCATTTCTTACGGACTGTATCATCCATAATCCCATGATATTCTTAAGATGTCTGAAGCGCATCTCATATCCGCCTTCATTTGTGAAATTGGCATTCTGGCTCTGCCGGCTGCAGTCTGCCGCTGCAAGCTCCACACCCATAAGTGACCATGTGCCGGAGCTTATATATATGCCGCTGCCCTGTTCATCAGGCATGGCCATGACGGCTGACGCTGTATCATGGCTGGCACACATGAGAACCTTGCAATTAAATCCTACTTCATCCTGGATATCCTGGCTCAGATTCCCCACTTCAGTTCCAGGCATATGAAGCTCAAGAAATGCTTCTGATGGATATCCCAACATTTCTATAAGTTCTCTATCCCACTGCCCTGTCTTAGGATCAACCAACTGGGTTGATGTGGCATTGGTATATTCTGACATCTTATTGCCAGTCAGCTTAAACTGGAAATAATCAGGAAGCATCAGAAAGCTTTTTGTCTTATCGAGGAGCTCAGGATGATCCCTTTTTACTGCCATAAGCTGGTATATGGTATTAAATTTCTGCTTCTGGATTCCTGTCCTTGCATAGAGCTGATCCTCTGAGATGTATCTGTATACCAGCTCATCGCAGCCATCTGTCCTGTCATCGCGATATGCATAGGTATCTCCCAATACATTATCATTCTCATCAAGAAGAACATAATCGACTGCCCAGGTATCAATCGCCATGCTATATGGAATCTTACCCAATTCATGGCATCTCTTCATTCCTTCCTTGATTTCAGCAAATAATCTGTCAGTATCCCACAGAAGCTTACCATTTCTTCTGGCCATGCCATTTTCAAATCTATAAATTTCTTCAAGCTTAAGCTGACCATCTTCCATATATGCCAGCATATGTCTTCCACTGGAAGCACCTATATCGATTGCTAAATAATATTTTGACATTATCTTCATTCCAATCTTATAAAATGAACTGCTTTCAACCATAGCGTTCCTAAACTGCCACGTGCCGTGAACCTCGGCACGTGAGCAGTTAATTTACGCCTTGGCTATCGTACTCCATAAACCTTAAGTATCTCTAATTTTTTTATGAATATACTTACATGTCCGTATCTTACCCTACACAGCTCTGGTGCCTTCGGATCCATCTCAACATATGGATGATTCAACTTATCTTCAATAATAGCTGTTCCGTCATATATTGCATCTGCCAGCTTAATGTAATCCTCAACATACAATCTTGCAATCGGGAATCCGTTATGATTAGGCAATATCCATGTATTCTTATCGCACAGCTTAAGAACAGTCTCTGCATTATATCTCATATTATCAATACGCTTATGTACGTCATATGGCGCATCAGGATTATGCGAGTTGTCATACATCATGGTCTGTGCTGACTCTATCTCATCACCTGTAAATATAAGATTTTCTGTCTCATCGACAAAGAATAATGAGCTGTTGCAGTGTGCAGGACGCGCCTCAACTACTCTGATACTTCTGCCGCCCAGATCAATAACATCTCCATCATGCAGGATCGTCTTCTTATAATCCGGATGCGGCAATCGGGATATGTCAAATGGACCCAAGCCGGAACCTAATGACGGCTCGTCAATCGTATATCCCGCACCGAGAAATACTTCTTCAAATTCTCCATTGCCAGATGCATGGTCAGGATGAAAATGTGTATTTACAACCATAAGTGGCTTATTCGTAAGTTTAGATACACATGCCTTAAGGTTGCCTGTGCCCCATCCTGTATCTATCAGAAGTGCCTTCTCACTGCCTTCGAGAAGATATATATTCTCGCTTCCATTCATAAAATTAATGAACCATGTGCCTTCTCTGGCCTGCCATGGCACGAATGATCCAAATATTTGTTCTAATGTCGGCTGCTGCATTCTAAGTTCTCCTAATACTATCTTTTAAATTTTGACAGTGGCTGCCCATTCTGTGACATTAATATACTGCTGTGTGTGCCGTGAACCTCGGCGTTGCAGCCACTGTTCGAAAACGCCTTCGCTGATTGTTTTCTCGCAGTGGCTGCGCCGTCCCGGCACATTTAGGCACACGCATCAATAAGTTTAATTACGTTGCAGCCACAGTCATGCCACAGATTAATCAAAAAACAATTTTACTGGAACAACTTAACGTATCACCATTAACCGTGATACTAACCTTGCCAGCCTGACATTTTTTCTTCAAGATAAGCTGTGCATGTCCATGGAATGTATTGGTTGTATTTTCAATATAATTATACTTAGGTTTCGGATCAGCGCTGCCAAGTCCTGCCTGAACTGCATCACCTTCCACATCAACAGATATTGCTATATCACTGTCTGTTACCACCTGACCATTCTTATCTACTAATGATATATCTACATAGATAAGCTCCTTGTCATAGGTGTTTTCTCTTTCGACATTAAGGCTGCATGCTGTACCGGCTGAGGTCAGTGAATATCTACCTGTCTCAATGTCATTTTCATATGTGACAGCGGTTACCGTTCCAGGTTCATATATTGTATCGAATCTGGTAACAAATCCCACTGACTTTCCTGCAGATTTGCGTCCACATGAGTGATCATTAATGATAAGCTCCACCTCATCGCCGGCAGAATATATTTCAACTACAACTGGTTTCCCCTCGTATCCATGCCATGTCCATGTGCCGATAGCATCCGTAAATGTCCACGGTGTGAAGAATGCCGGCTGCCCGTATTTGTCTGGCTTCTGCACCGCAATATAAGGTACCTTCCTCAAACCATATACGATCTCGTGATAGTAGGATGTCGGGCGTCTGAATCCTGTTATATCTATATCGCCTACATATCCTAATTGGGTAGGAAATCCTGCTGCAAATCCTCCTGTCTCACCAGGATATCCGCACAGACCTATGCCTGCCTCGCCTATATAATCCCATCCTGTCCATACGAAATCTCCTATGAGATATGGAAGCTTTTCCACAAGCTCCCAGTTTCTGGCCAGTGACTGAGGATATGTCTCGCTGCCAACTATAACACGGTTTGGATACAGCTCTCCATCAGTTTCATAGCGGCCTGTCATGTAATTATAACCCACCAGATCAACAGCTGTGCTAGCCTTTTCAAGGCGATGGCTGATGATCGGATGCCTTACGAATTCGTCCTGATACTGTCCCAGAAGTGCCATGAAATTATTTACATTTCCAGCTGCATCCGTTTTCTTATCCTTCAGCACATCCTCTACTAATTGCGGAATACTGTCTCCGACTGCAAATATGCCATTAATAGATGCAAGAACAAAACGCGTCTTATCAATGCTTCTAATAAAATTACTCAGCTCAGATGCAACCTTCGAACCATGATCTGTGCCGATTTCTGATATTTCATTTCCGATGGAATACATCAGCACGCATGGATGATTATAGTCCTTGCGAACCATCGCTGTTACATCTTTAGGCCACCATTCATTAAAATACAGTCCGTAATCCAGGTCAGATTTGCAGCGATTCCACATGTCAAATGCTTCATCCATAACATACATTCCCAGCTCATCGCATGCACGCAGCATCGCAGGAGCCATCGGATGATGCGACATACGAATTGCATTGAATCCTGCTGCTTTAAGTCTGCTCACCTGACGATATACAGCATCTTCATATGTTGCAGCACCTAATATGCCGCTGTCGTGATGAATGCAGGTACCTCGTAATTTAACAGTCTTACCATTAACTCTCAGGCCTCTCTTCGCATCCAGTGAGATCTTACGGATGCCAAATAAGGTCTCGTTCATATCTATTACATCACCATCGATAATCAATGAAGTCTTACATCTGTATAACGCAGGAGTCTCTGCAGTCCATAATGAAGGATCCTGAATCAATAATTTCTGATGTATAGTTCGCTCTTCCGACGAGAACAAGGTAACTGTCACCTGCTCTGATGCAGCCAGATTATTATTGCTGTCATAAACTTCAGTTAACAGATATGCATTTGCAAGAACAGGCATATCATTCTTAAGCTCTGTTTTGATATGCATCTGCGCGTAATCCTCATCGTATTCCTCGCAGTCAATCTGAACTCCATCAGGAACGATATGACATAATGGACCCGTAAGCAGATATACATCCCTGTATATGCCTGAGCCCGTATACCAGCGGCTGTTCGTCATGCCGTTATTTCTGACCTGTACACGTATCTCATTGCGCGCACCATATTTAAGGAAGTCATTGAGTTCGACATACGTATCTGTATATCCGAACATATTCTTGGCCGCCAGCTGACCATTAACATAGATCATGGCGTTCATATAGATGCCTTCGAACTTGAGCATCAGCCTGCGATTCTTATCAGCCTCGTTTATATCAATAAATTTGGCATAAGAATACACGCCGCCATCTCGAAAGCCCGTAGTTGCTCCGTTCTTGCTGTCCTTATACGCAGGCTTAAGAAGCATCGCATCATGAGGCAGATCTATCCTCTGCGCATCATCTGGGACTTCCCATACCATTGCAAATGAATCCATGCTGTCCCAGAAGTACCAATCCTTGTTCCACTTTTGATAATTCATATCGTTCTCCGTAGATTTTAATCGTAATTTTGCGCCGGGACGGCGCAGCCACTGCGAGAAAACAATCAGCGAAGGCGTTTTCGAACAGTGGCTGCACGCCGAGGTTCACGGCACACAACACATTGAGATATGTATATGTTTTATTTCAGCGAATTTACATAATTAACAACAGCCTGTGCTGCTCGCTCACAGCCGCCATGCTCATGCATCTCATCTGACATTTTCTGAGCATTTGCCTTGTATTTTGGATTATTGATCAGCTCAGTAAGTGCTTCTCTTAATGTATCCTCTGTTACTTCAGGCTTCTTGAGTACCCTGCTGGCAAGATTGAGTTCCAACATACGGCCAGCTGTAAATATCTGCTCATCCATCTGAGGGATGCATACACAGGCTACGCCATAATATAATGCCTCGATTACACTGCCTGTACCTGCATGAGTAATGAAATAATCTGCCTTTTCGAGAACTTCTAACTGTGGTGTGAAGGCCATTACCTGAACATTTGCCGGAATCTCTCCCAAATCCTCAGGCTTTAATGTATTGCCTAATGAGCACAGAACGTTAATGTCCATGTCCTTTACAACCGGGAACAGCATCTGATAGAACTCCGGCCAGTTATTGAAAAGTGAACCTAATGATGTATACAGTAATGGCTTACCGTTAGTTGGTGCCTGCCATGTGCCATCTCCATCTCTAGGTGCTATCTGAGCACCTGCGAAGAAGAAATCGTCGGAGAATGTGTCACCTGCCGGATGGAAGCTCTTAGGCTGTGTAACGATATTAAAATCGCCCTTTCCTTCAAATATTTCATATACATCAAGAAGCTTGCCGCCATATTTTGCCTGCAGATCCTTAGCAATCTCTAATGCCTTGGCACGTGCCGGATGAGTATCTGGGTATACTGGCCAGAAACGGCTGATTGAGAAATGATCATTTGCTGCATAGCTTGTATACATCATAACCAGTGGAAGATTCAGCTTCCATGCTGCAAGACGTCCTGCCAATGCCAACTCATCTGTAATAATCACGTCAGGCATATCTGCCTGCAGTTCTTCCATAATCGTATCAATTACACCGATAGCCATGCCTAAGAATACCAGCGGAATTCCAGCGATGAAATCATCACCTGCATCAACGCTGCCGCCTCCCTGTACATCAGGGAATGACTTGAACTTCGCTCCAGATTTCTCAACCTGAGCCTTATATGCGTCAGGTGCAAAATATGTAACCTCTACGCCCTTCTTAACTAATTCACCTATCATAGGTAACGATGATAAAATATGTCCGGTTGCTCCAACCGGGATATATACTGCCTTCATGTATTTATAGACTCCTTTCATCTTGTCTGCAAAACATTGATTTATATTTTTATCAGGGCATTAGGGCTGCCCCGAATAAGTTTGTCCATTATTAAAACTATATCTGCTGTCCCAGTATCAACTGTCCGTCTCTTAATTCAACACGGTAAAATACCGGATGTTCCTTATACTTGTCATTTGGATAATGAAGCGTGAAGATGGTATCTCCATTTTTATCCTTAAAGAACATTCCATGCCCTCCGTTTTCAGGATAAAGCGGCTGCTCTTGCAATGTCCACGGCCCATGTATCCCATTTTCTGAAGAGGCTACACCGACAGCATATCCAGCCTTACTCCAGGTTGAGCTGATCATGTAGAGTCTGCCATCAGACATTTTCATAAAGCATGGTCCATCTGAAAAATATACGTCTCCTTCGACGCCGAACTCTTCCCTGGCATATGGAAACGGTCTGGCCCATGCAAAATCCCTAGCCTTTAATATGACCGCAGGAGCTGAGACAGCTTGCTTCATATCAGCTGATAATTCCTGCATTACATACTCACCATCATAAGAAGCATCTGCACAGGAAGGATCCAGTACATCTTCAAATGAATGGGAATAAATCAAGTATGCCCGGTCATCCTCAAACCAAAGCGTTCCATCTATGCAGGTCCAGTTCTCAGGCGTCAGCTTCTCCGAATACAATTCAAATGGCCCTGTGGGATTATCTGAAACCATCAGGAAAATGCCTTTCTTCCAGCCGCTATCTGATCCCAGAGTTGTAACCAGATAATATCTGTCACCGATCTTATAGCATTCAGGTGCCCAAAAGCTGGAGTTGGCAAAAAAATCGTCAGGTCTCTTAAATATCTCAATCGGTCCTTCGAATTCTTCCAGATCGTCGCTTACATATACGTCAAAGCCTTCGGCCAGTCCCCAGCAAGTGCTGCTGCGGGTTCCGTATATATAATATTTTTCATTATCTACGAGAACGTACGGATCTCGGATGTTAATGTCTGTTCGCTTCATAATCATTTCTTTCAGATGTCAAAACTTCACCATGTCGGCAATTTTTAACCTTATACTTATGCATGTGCTGTGAACCTCGGCGTAGCAGTCACTGCTCGAAACCGCCTTCGCTGATATAATATAAAAGTCCTAGTCAGCGACTGTACATATGCTACACCGTTCACGGCACGTAACAAACAACTCTCATTAAATATGGTATATAAATTCGCCACTTGTAAGAGGAATGTTTTCACCACCTGCTTCCAGGCTGGCACTGGCTCCAACCGGCACCATTCCACGTACTTCGTAGCCTCCTTCAGTCTTCTTCCATTCAAGTTCCGTCAGACCAAATGGTGTCATGAGACTGCATTTGCTGCCAGTAAGACCGCAACTAAAGTCTGGTGCAAATCTTATCTTCTCATATCCCGGAGCTGCCTTCTGAATTCCTCCGATATGACGGTAGATAAAATCTCCAACACATCCAAATGCATAATGATTATAGGATGAGTCCGTAACGCTACCGTCAGGAAGAATAGCCATCCAGTTCTCCCACATGGTTGTGGCTCCATTTCTTACCATATAGAGCCAGCCTGGAGCCTTGGTCTGATACAGCATCTTATATGCAACATCGATTCGTCCATTTTCTGCCAGTACATCCAATAAATATGAAACAGACGAGAATCCCGTATCCAGACAATATGCATTTTCCTCGATTAAGGCCACTAATCTGTCTAATACTTTTTTCTTTAAATCTCCTTCAACTATGCCACAGCGTAAGATAATGACATATAATCCCTGCAGGCTGCTCTTGTTTACCGTTCCGTCTTCAGTGACAAATTCTTCTCTTACCGCCTTCTGAATCTTAGGCACCAGGGTTTCATATTCAGATGCTTCATCGACCTTACCCAGTGCACGGCATACCTTGGCATAATAGCTGGCTGTAAATGCATAATATGCGCTTCCAACTACTGCAGCGGTCTCCTCTGTTCCCCTCTGCACACCATCAGGAAGTGATCTGAGTGATGGAATCAGCCAGTCTCCGAAATGATACTGCTTCGTCCATAGATATGGATTTCTGGCCTTCTGCTCTGGAGTAAAGCTGGCATATCCTTCCGGTTTAAGCTCACAATTTTCCTTGATATAGCCCATCCATTTTCTCATCATCTCATAGTTTTCTTCCAGAACCGTGATGTCGCCATATGCATCATACATATACCATGGCACCAGCACGCATGCATCGCCCCATACAGCTGAAGAATTAGATCCGCCGCTCATTATTCGCTGAGTGCGTTCCTGCTTACTCGGATTCGGAACAACGACCGGGATCTCACCATTGTCGCACTGCTCTGCACGCATGTTCATAAGCCATGCCTTAAGAAAACTCCTCAGATCATAATTAAATACACCTGTCTGAGTATAGACCTGGATATCTCCTGTCCAGCCTAATTTTTCTCTCTGCGGACAATCCGTAGGCACGCTGAACATATTGGCCTTCGTAGACCATATAATGTTATGCTGAAGCTGATTGAGATCTTCATTAGAGCAAGAGAAATATCCGATTTCATTAAGTTTGCTGCCCATCACATAAGCCTGAACTGAGATGATATCTTCCTTATCCAGGCCTGTAACTCTGACATACCTGAAGCCATGATATGTAAACAGCGGCTCGAAGACATTTTCACCATCCTTGCAAATGATCACATCCTTCTGATCCTTGTTGCGTCCCAGAATATTATTAACGTATGAGCCATCCTTATTTAGTACCTCGCCATGTTCGAAGCAAACCCTCTGCCCATTTTTGCCTCGTACATGTATATGAAGTACACCTGCAATTACCTGCCCAAAGTCAATTACAAGCTCTCCAGCCGGCGTACTAAATATATCTTGTGCCTCTAATACGTCTGTTACGCATACATAATCCAGCGGCTGAGCCACCAGCCTTGATGGAACAGCTGCAGCATTTGCCGTAACAACTCCCGAATCACGTACCATACATGGTGTCCATTCGCCCTTTACAGAGCCTAGCTTCATCCAGCTGTCATCCTTTATGGTCAGATCCTGACATTCGCCTATATACAGATCTGAGTATCTCACATATGAGCCTGATGATGAGAAGCCCTCATCAGAGACAAATACATCCTCAGTTCCATCCTCATAAGTGACATCCAGCTGCATTATAAATCCCAGGCGATTGCCATAATTACAGCTGTCGCCCGGCATACCCAGTCTTCCTATCCACCAACCATCGCCGAGGATTGCTGCAATCACATTCTCTCCCATAGCAAATGCATCTGTAACATCATATGTCTGATAATAAATCATCGCCTGATAGGAAGAATTTTCAGGAGCCAGACGACGATCCGACTGTTTTATGCCATTTATATAGAGATTATATACGCCGTGAGCTGATGCGTAGATTCTGGCCCTTTTCACAGGCTTTATTATCTCTATGCTCTTACGCAGCTGTTTACATTCTCTTAATCTGACCTCGCCACCCCAGAATTTCGGATTAGGAACCAGCATTTCGAAGAATTCCAATGTTTCTTCTTCGATAGCATCTTCCTGTTCTGGTTCTATCCATTCAGCCTTCCATGGCGTTCCCATGAAACCGGTTTCAAATGGAACCGATATGCTCTCTGCAGCATCTCCATTTTCATCCCATATGCAAAATGTCACATAATAGGATGTTTTAGGTTTCAACGCTGTTCCGCTATATTGTATGTAATTA
>CAVARE010000003.1:0-6550 GCA_963591145.1 Anaerotignum sp.
CGCATTCCGAGCTATCGCTCTACATGCTCATGCAGGCTAGCCCGTCCAATGGCTGTGCAGTTGTTTGAGCAAGCCCGTCCACCTGCACAGCCGCTGTCCGGAACTTTTACAGCACATCAGCGAAGGCGTTTTCGAGTAGTGGACTGTGTGCCCCGGCGCACCCCCCAATGCGATCAATCACATAATAAGCATTTTTTAAGACTTATCTTGTCCTAGAATACCCATGGTGATAAAATAATCGAAGAATTATTATAAAACTTTGTAATTATTTTAGATTATCTGACGATTATTTTAGATTCCATGGAAAGAGAAATATTTAGACGAATTGAGAAGGAAAAACTAGAAGAGGTCCTGACGGCTCTTCATTGGTGCATAGGGCTGCAGGTTCAACTGCTTGATGAGGACGGTGTTAATCTCATAACCTGCGGCGAGAGAAATGAATATTGCAGGTGCTTTCAGAAATTTCTGCGTCCAGGGGAGACCTGTGCGGCCTTTCATCAGAAGGCGGCGGCTTATTCGCTGCAGCTGGGAGAGGCATATACATTTACCTGTCATTCGGAGCTTAATCATATCGTTTTCCCAGTAGTCGGGGACGGCATATTGTTAGGATCTGTACTGGTGGGACCGTTTCTTATGGAAAGCCCGGATGCGTCAATGATCTCGGCTGTGGCAGGAAGATATCATCTGAAAATGGATGATGCTCTGTCACTGTATGAAACGATGCAGTCGGTCAGCATAGTTGACCCTAAGAAGATCAATCAGATCAACAAGCTGATGTATTATCTCTTTTCTAATATCACTGAGGGAGACAATGCCTGCATAAAGAATAATCGCGACCGGTCAATGCAGCAGTCCAGCATAAGCAATGCGATTCATCACTATAAATCTGAAGAAATCATGCAGACTGTCCATTATCCATTTGAAAAGGAGCAGCAGCTGATTCGAAACGTGCGCGCGGGAAATGTTAAGGAGGCTAAGGATATCCTAAATGATCTGCTGGGATATGTGCTGCTGTCCAGCGGACATTCACTCATAGGCTCTAAGGCCAGATCCATGGAATTATGTACCATTCTGTCACGAACGGTCATAGATGCGGGCGCGGATGAGACCGAGGTTATGGAAAGGAGTGCGCAGTTTCTGCAGGGGTTGGAAGATATTCATGATATCGACTCGCTGTGCTTCAGCCTGCAAGGCCTCACGGAATATTATATTTCACAGCTATTTGGCGAGGATACGAAGGCGGACAATTCCACCATACAGCGGGCCATCGAATACATGAGCCAGAATTTCAAAAAGAATCTGACGCTGAACGAGGTGGCTCAGAACGTATATCTGAATCCGTCATATTTTTCATCGCTGTTTAAGCAGGCCATGGGCGTCAGCTTCAAGGAGTATCTGACGGATATGCGTATAGAGGAAGCAAGACAGCTGCTGATTAAGACTAATACTTCCATAGTAGATATTGCATTAAGCTGCGGTTTCACTAACCAGAGCTATTTTTCCAAAGTATTCAAGGCCAAGACAGGATTTTCGCCGAAGAGTTTCAGAAATTAAGAAGCTTGAACGATGCAGCCGATTGCCTAAATGTATGGCTCCGGTCGTCTTGACATAAATGTCAAATGGAATAGAATACCGAATGGACAGTAAGTTTTAAGAAGCAAATGAGGCTGATGAAAGGTAATGAGTGGAAGCAAGGCGGCAAGAGGAGATTTTGCCAATGGCAGCATAAAAAGATTGATATTAAATCAGGCGGTGCCATTAACATTGGCACAGTTGGTGCAGCTCCTATATAATGTGGTCGACAGGGTATATATCGGTCACATGCCTGGGGCAGATGCAGGAACGGCTCTTACGGGTCTGGGGTTGTGCTTTCCGCTGATCACGCTCATTTCAGCCTTTGTCAATCTGTTTTCTACAGGTGCGTCACCTCTGTGCTCCATGGCCAGAGGCAAGAAGGATCAGAAGACCGCGCAGGATATTATGAGCACGGCGTTCACGCTGCTTCTTATCATGAGCGTAGTGATAGGTCTCCTGATTTATATTGTTAAAAGGCCTGTTCTATATCTGCTGGGAGCCAGCGATGTCACATATACATATGCGGAGGATTATCTGGATATTTACCTGATCGGTACAGCATTTCTGGCCATCGGTACTGGCATGAATACCTTCATTAATCTTCAGGGTTATCCGAAGCTGGGCATGTTCACTACGATAATCGGTGCGGTTATAAATCTCGGCCTGGATCCGCTGTTTATATTTACATTTGGCATGGGAGTTAAGGGCGCAGCTATTGCTACCGTAATCTCGCAAATGTGTTCGGCAATCTGGGTTGTAGTCTCGCTGACCAATAAGAAAATGGAACTTAGGATTCCATTTTCATCAATCAGGATCCATACAAATTTGCTGAAAAGAATCATTACATTGGGACTGCCAGGATTCATAATGGCAGCCACAAACTGTGTTGTGCAGGCAGTCTGCAACGCGGAGCTGTCTATCTACGGCGGCGATATCTATGTAGGCATCATGACCGTGATCAACTCGGTAAGGGAGATGTCGAGCCTTCCGATAAGCGGCATCACCAGCGGTTCACAGCCGGTGCTCAGCTATAATTATGGAGCCAATCGATATAACAGGGTTAAGCAGGGAATAAGATTCATGGCATTGGTAGCGCTAGGTTATACTGCCGTATTTTGGGTTGCAACACTTCTGATTCCTCAGGTTTTCATGCATATGTTCAGCAGTGATGCCACAGCAAATGCCATGGGATTGGCACCTCTCAGGATCTATTTCCTGGGATTTATATTCATGGCACTTCAATTTGCCGGACAATCGACATTCGTCGCCCTGGGCAGAGCTAAAAATGCAATTTTCTTTTCTATATTAAGAAAGATAATAATCGTAGTTCCCCTTACGATCCTCCTGCCGCGGATTCCATCCATCGGTGTCATGGGAGTATTCTGGGCAGAGCCGATATCTAACCTGATAGGCGGTGTGGCCTGCGCAAGCTGCATGTACTTTACAGTATACAGAAAACTGGGAAAATAATTGCAGGCAGCGAAAATGTAAGTGCCGCATCAGGAATGAATTTATGATAAATCTGCCAGTACAGTTAAGTGCTGACACAGGAACTTTTAATAAAACTATAATAACGGATAATCTGCTGACGTGACAATCTCACGCGGTGGGCTGTTCGCAGTGAATGGGAGTATAAAATGGAAATAAGAGAAAGAATTGAATCATTAACGGATGAGATGCTGGATAATCTGTCCCGTCTCGTAAAATATAATTCGGTGGAGGCACCGGCTCTGCCTGGCAAACCATTTGGTGAAGCGCCGGCAGCTGTACTGAAGGAGGCTCTTGAAATCGCCGATTCCATGGGACTTGAGACCAAAAATCTGGATAATTATTGTGGCTATGCGCAGATCGGCGAGGGTAAGGATATCGTAGCGCTGGTAGCCCACCTTGATATTGTGCCTGC
Organism: Anaerotignum sp.; assembly: GCA_963591145.1. GTDB lineage: Bacteria > Bacillota > Clostridia > Lachnospirales > Lachnospiraceae > RGIG5612. The sequence continues at coordinate 3,479 of CAVARE010000003.1, forward strand.
CGGTGAGGGTTGGGATACAGATCCATTCACCATGACCAGAAAGGGTAATACTGTATATGGCCGCGGCGTGTCTGATGATAAGGGCGGCGCCATCGCATCCTTATATACACTTAAGCTTATCAAGGAGTCTGGTATTCCGCTTAATAAGAGAATCAGGGTCATCCTCGGCTGCAACGAGGAGACGGGCTCGTTATGTATGGAACACTACAGCCAGGTGGAGGAGCCTGTGACGATGGGCTTCACTCCGGATGGAGAATTTCCTTGCATCCACGGCGAGAAGGGCATGCTTAAGATGACAGCTTACAGCAAGAATACTAAGATAATCTCAATGAATGGCGGATTCGTAAGCAATGCTGTATGTAATCACTGCATTACTGAAGTGTCGGCAAATGATGTTAATTGCGAGAGGTTAAAGAAAGCCCTGGCAGATACAGCTCTGGCATCCTTCGAGGTTACCGAGTCGGACGGCATAATCAGGATTGATGCCTGCGGTGTGGCTGCACATGCCAGCACACCGCTGCTGGGAGTAAATGCAGCAGCCTGCACGATGCAGGCACTGGCAAATGCAGGCATGCAGGACGATTTCGTAGATTATTATAATGAGCATATTGGAATGTCATGTGATGGCGCAGGATATGGAGTGAAATTAAGCGATGATTACGGGGTTCTGACACTGTGTAATGGCATTGTTAAGACTGAAGATGGCGTCATCTCGTGCACAGTTGACATAAGAGTTCCTATTACATATTCGCCAGAGCAGATGAAGCAGCTTCTGGCCGGCAGACTTGAGGATGAGAAGGGCATAACCAAGATTGATGACATGGTGGCTCCGCTGTTCTATCCTGCTGATTCACAGCTGGTGTCAGCCCTTTACGATGCATATGTTAAGGTAACAGGCGATTCAGAAAATAAACCGAAGGTAATCGGCGGCGGAACATATGCTAAACATCTTCCTGGCATCATCGCATTCGGCTGTGAATTCGTAGGCACAGATAATCATATCCATGATGCCAATGAGAGGTTAGATATCGACGAACTTAAGAAGCAGGTTGAAATCTATGTGCAGGGAGTTGAGAATCTGTTGGCACTGTAAAAAAAGTCACAAAATAATATCAAAAAACTTGTCACAGAAATATCACAGTCCTTGGATTGAAAGTCACATGCTATTATGACATAATTATTCTGATTGTGTATAAAACGCATGACGTTTAATAGTGAAACCGGAGAAAATCAAATGAGAAAGAAAAATTATACGTTTTGGCTGATACTTACTTACATAGTTATGGCTGCATTGTGCGCAGCGCTCATAATCTTCTTTAAACAGAGCATTTCGAGCATCATCATTAATGTGGCAATGTTCGTAGTTGTTGGAATTATTTATACATTTGCGGTACACAAGTTCACAGATGCATGGAAGTTCCAGAAGGCTCTCTTCAATGCAACGAAGAAGATCAAGGAAGACTCTAAGTCTGACACGAGATATCTGTGGGAGACTTATAAGAATAATGAAAAGGCGCTGTTCGACGGCAGTATTCTGGGAGGACAGTATCAGAAATTTGCTGCTGAGATGACCAGGCTCGAGCAGCTGGGCAATACTGATTATAAGGTCGATGTGGAGGACTACATCAACAAGGATTATATTGATGCCGCAGTTAATAAGAATGTCTTGAATCTGGTTCCGGGAACCATGACCGGTCTCGGTATCCTGGGCACATTCGTGGGATTGTCATTCGGTCTTCAGTACTTCAATACCGGAACGGCGGCTGAGATTACAGAGAGCATCGCACCATTGATGGAAGGTATCAAGATCGCTTTCCATACATCTGTTTATGGTATGGTATTCTCGCTGGTATTTAACTTCGTATATAAGGGCACCATGGAGGCTGTATATGTACAGCTCGAGGAATTCCTGAGCGCATTTAATACATATGTATCAGGCGATCCTGCCAATGACAACGAGAACAGTCTGCGTGAGATGCTGCAGACGCTTCCTGATACACTGGGCGCAGCTATCAGTGCACAGATGGGCGAGAATCTCGCACCTATCGTTTACAACATGAACAAGACCATGATGGATTTCGCTCAGACGATAAGTGACAATCAGGCACAGGGTCTTAAGGGACTGGTAAATGAATTTGTAGAGAAATTAAATGTTGCAATGGGTGACAGCTACAGAGAATTCGGCCGCATTATTTCAGAGACATGCGAGATTCAGAGAAATAATAATATCTATGCCCAGAATATCATGGACAAGCTGGGCTCACTCAGCAACAATATTGCGGACATTAATTCTATGTCCCTCAGCATCGTAAATAATATGGCAGGCTATGTTACTCAGATCGATAATCTGCAGAAGATCATGTCTGATAATTACAATAGCGCATACAGACAGCTGGATGCTATGCGCGACCACGAAGAGACGATGCAGAAGTACATTTACACTATTGCTTCAGGAGAGAAGGAAATCAGTGAAAATATCCAGAAGGAACTAGACACAGTCATGAATATGTCCCGTGTATTTGCTGATGATATCGGCAAGACTTCTAAGGAGCTCACGCAGGTACTCAGCACGGCTAAGGTTCAGTTGGATCAGTCGGCAAATGCATTGTCATCAGCATCAATCGGTCTGGATGATAAGCTCAGCAAATCTCTTAAGACAACGTTTGAAATGTTTGATACCAATATGGCTCAGATTACAACTCACCTGAGCACGACTATTGATCAGATCGCACAGACAACGGACAGAGTTCCGGAGGTTGTTGTTGCAGCATATGATGGAATGAAACGTTCATTTGACAAAATGCAGGAAGATATAAATGGCGTGCTTCGTTCTATGAATAACTTCTCAAAGTAAAGAGGGATAATCGTGAAAAGATTCAGAAGAAGAAGAAAATCCGAAGATGAAGAGACTTCATACTGGCTGTCCTATTCTGATATGATGGCAGGTCTGCTGCTGGTATTTGTACTGATAATTTCATTTACAATGCTGCAGGCCAAGAGTCAATATGAAGCCAAGGAAGAAGAATTAGCAGAGCAGGCTGCGGTTATATTTTCTCAGCAGACAGATCTGAC
>CAVARE010000004.1:0-28221 GCA_963591145.1 Anaerotignum sp.
CACATCAGCGAAGGCGTTTTCGAGCAGGGGCTGCACGCCGAGGTTCACGGCACGGCGCAGCGACCTGATTAAGACTGGAGATTTTACAAATGGCATTTGATGGAAGCATAGTGCATATACTGACGCAGCAGCTGCAGGACGAGCTGACTGACGGGCGCATCGTTAAGATCGCGCAGACTGAGAAGGACGAAATCTATCTTACGATCAAGAAGGATGGAACTCAGAAGAAGCTATTGATCTCTGTTAATCCATCTCTTCCCGTAATTTATATAACCAGCGCATCCAAGCAGGCGCCGCTGCAGGCACCTGCATTTTGCATGCTTCTGAGAAAGCATCTCACCAATGGAAGGATTATCAGCATAAGTCAGCCTTCCATGGAGCGAATCATCGAATTCGAGATAGAACACTTTAATGAAATGGGTGACATTTGCCGAAAAATACTTACTGTTGAGCTCATGGGCAAATACAGCAATATCATTTTCCGCGAAGGAACCCGCATCATTGATTCCATCAAGCACGTCTCTGCTCTGGTAAGCTCGGTGCGTGAGGTTCTCCCGGGACGGGAATATTTTATCCCATTTAGTGAGGACAAGATAAATCCGTTCGAGACCTGCCTGGAAGATTTTGAAAACAAGGTCTTCTCTCAGGGCGCCTTAAGCGCATCGAAATCTCTCTATACATGCATCACTGGATTCAGTCCTATCCTATCTGAAGAGATCATGTATCAGGCAGGACTTGACTCTGGCAGACCTGTATCCAGCTTCACAGCCGGGGAGATCAGGCAAATATTTGCCTCCTTCTGCACGGTTATGAAGAAGCTAGAGCCTGGATGCAGCGAGCCTAATATAATATACAAGGATGACGAGCCGGTGCAATTTGCCCCTTTCCATTTTAAATTGTATGAAGATAATCAGCATTCTGTGGTTGACTATGCCAGCATCTCCGAGCTTCTGTCTGATTATTACTCGCAGAAGCAGACCTTCACCTCTGTTCGGCAGAAGACCGCCGACCTGAGACAGGCGGTGCATACGCTGCTTAATAAGGATTATAAGAAGTATGACCTGCAGCTGCGCCAGATCAGGGACACGGAGAAGAAGGATAAATTCAAGGTATACGGCGAGCTGCTGACGGCTTACGGCTACAGCGTGGAGCCTGGTGCCAGATCCTTCACGACTACCAACTTCTATACCGGACAGGAGATTACTATCCCGCTGGATCCGACGGTTTCGGCAGTCGATAATGGCAAGAATTATTTTAAGAAATATTCTAAGCTCAAGAGGACAGCTGACGCGCTCAACGAAATCGTAGTTCAGACTAAGGAAGAAATCGACCATCTCGAGTCTATCATGGTATCGCTGGAGATGGTTCAGAACGCTGCGGACATTCAGGATCTGAAGAATGAGCTGATTGAATCAGGTTATATAAAAGGTCAAAATAATTCTTCGGGTAATAAAAAATCTGGGAAGGTTAAGTCATCAGGCGGCTCTGGCGGCAAGAATCCGTCCAAATCCTCTGCCGGCAAATCCTCGCCGCTTCACTATATCAGCAGCGACGGATTTCATATGTATGTGGGCAAGAATAATTATCAGAATGAATATCTCAGCTTCAAGCTGGCGTCCGGGAATGACTGGTGGTTTCATGCCAAGGATATACCCGGCAGTCATGTTATAGTCAAATGTGACGGAGCCGAGCTGACGGATAAAACATTTGAGGAGGCTGCTTCACTTGCGGCCCACTACTGCAAGTCAGAGGGTGCTGACAAGGTAGAGGTTCAGTATACCCAGAAGAAAAATCTGAAGAAGCCGCCGGCTGCCAAGCCGGGATTCGTTGTATTTAATACATATTATTCGATGGCGGCACGCACGGATATTCATGATATAGAAGAAGTAAAATAATAATTGCACTATGAAATTATCTAGACAAAATAAAATTATAGAACTGATTAATGAATACGAGATAAGCACTCAGGAGGAGCTGACCAGCCGCCTTCGGGAGGCGGGTTATGATACAACCCAGGCTACTGTATCTCGCGATATAAATGCGCTGCATCTTAAGAAGGTTACTGGCAGCAACGGCCAGAAATATGTTATTTCTGATATAAAAACTGCGGATGTCAACAAATACAGGCGCATATTCAGTGACGGGCTGGTCAGAGTCGATCAGGCAGCGACCATCGTTGTCATTAAGACTATCTCCGGCATGGCCATGGCTGTGGCAGCCGCTCTTGATGAGCTGAAATTCCCGCAGATCGTAGGCTCAATCGCAGGTGACGACACTATTATGTGCGCCTGCCGCTGCGAAGACGATGCCAAGGCGCTCATCCGTGAGATACATTATCTGCTGGATGATATCAGCAAGGCCTGATAAGTATCACAGAAAACTGCAGGGGCTGCATGCCGTGGTTCACGGCACGCACAAATTGTACTTTTATGGAAATAATCACGACTTCATAAACAGTCTGAAATAGGAAAACACAATGTTACGGAATGTACATCTAAAAAATCTGGCATTAATTAAGGAAGCTGATATTAACCTAGGCCGTGGTCTCAATATCATGACAGGCGAAACGGGCGCAGGTAAATCCATAATCATCGGCTCTATTAATATCGCCCTGGGCGATAAGGCCAGCAGGTCATTCATCAGAAATGGTGCTGATTATGGTCTTGTTGAGCTGGTATTTGACACTCGCGATGAGCGGGTATCCCAGCTCCTTACGTCTTATGACATACCATTTGAAGACAATCAGGTTATAATCACGAGGAAGATCACACCTGATTCCAGCACATCTAAAATAAATGGCGAGACTGTAACCTTGTCCCGTTTGCGGGAGATAACTTCTCTGCTCGTGGATATCCACGGACAACACGAGCATCAGACGCTGCTTAATCCTGCCAATCATCTGGCTATCATTGATGAATTTGCCGGCAGCGGTGTTGAAGGCATCAAGCAGGAACTGAAGGCCAATTATTCTGAATATAAGAAGCTCAGAAATGAGTATCGACAGTTTGCCCAGAATCCTGAAGAGCTGGCCAAGGAGATATCATTTCTTGAATTCGAGATCAAGGAGATCGACGATGCCCAGCTGAAGGCAAATGAAGATGCAATCCTTGAGGCTGAATATAAGCGGCTGGGTGCGGCGCAGCAGATAAATGAAGGACTTATGAAGCTGCGCGGTAATTTTATCGACGGAAATGACAGTATAACAAACCGTCTGTCTGACGGGCTCAGGGAGCTTAACTATCTCATCACGATTGAGCCCGAATTAAAGAGCTTCCAGGCACCTCTCATGGATCTGGACTCTATCGCCAGGGATTTGGGGCATGACCTATCTCATTTTATAGACGCTCATGCATTTGATGCGGCCAGATATAATGAGATTCATGGAAGGCTTAATGACATTAACCGTCTTAAGAGCAAATACGGCAATTCCATAGAAGAAATATTGAATTATAAAGAGGAACTAACCAGCAAGTTATCTGCCATCAAGAATTATGCCCGCAACAAGGCTTCTATTGCTGCCAAAATGGAGAAGATCCGTTCGGAGGTTAATAAGCTGGCTCAGAATCTGTCGGATGCGCGCAAATCAGCTGCCCTTGTCTTGGAAAATCGCATCAGTGATAATCTTAAGGATCTGAATTTTCTTAATGTTGACTTCAAGATCAGCTTTACCAAGGCTGATAAGATCTATGAAAATGGATTTGATAAGGTTGAATTTATGATCTCAACTAACATAGGTGAGCCTGTGAAGCCCCTCGTTAAGGTCGCATCCGGCGGTGAACTGTCGAGAGTTATGCTGGCTATTAAGGCTTCCATCGCAGACGCTGACCATACCGAGACTCTGATATTCGACGAGATAGATACAGGTATCAGCGGCATCACGGCGCAGAAGGTGGCAGAAAAGATGGCGTCCCTGTGCCATACTCCGTCAAACGATGTTAGCAGCACTTCTCAAGATTCTAATGCAGAGGATGACAATATGCCGCAGCAGCCTGGTGGCCATCAGCTCATCTGCATCACTCATCTGCCGCAGATTGCTGCCATGGCTGATACACATTTTGTGATTGAAAAATCCGTATCGGACGGCAGCACGATCTCAGGCATCAGGAAGCTAAATGAAAATGATTCTGTGCTGGAGCTCGCCCGCCTTATCAGCGGAAATATTATAACTCAGACGACACTGAAGAGCGCCGAGGAAATGAAAGCAGCAGCCGCAGCAATAAAGACCCCTCGCTGAATCTTCTTGCCTAAGTTATTCCGCGTTTTTGGTCTGGTTAATTTTTAGCAGTTGTGCTAGTTCACTAATTTGATTAATACTTTCTATCAATTTTCACATATATTGTTCAAGGTAAGGTCAAATTTATGTCTAAAAATTTTGTGAAAATTCTGAGAATTTTCTTGATGTTTTCGGTTTTGGTTGTATAATACCTTCTATTGAAACAGTCAACAGAACTATGACAATCATAAAAGAAAAGAGGTTTTTGATATGAAAAAAGTTATCGCATTAGTTGCAGTTCTTTGCATGGGTCTTTCGGTTGCCCTTTCAGCATGTGGAAGCTCATCAACAGAGACAGCTACAACAACAGCTGCTGAAACAACAACAGAAGCTGCTGCTGAGACAACAACAGAAGCTGCTGCTGAAACAACAACAGAGGCTGCTGAAGAAGACACAACAGAAGCTGCTGCTGAAGAAGATACAACAGAAGCTGCTGCTGAAGATGCAACAGAAGCTGCTGAAGAGTAATTCAACAAAATTTTTAGCTTTTATTTCAACAAAAAGTGAGCTGGTACTTAATGTATCAGCTCATTTTTTCTGCTTATTTATAGCTGGCGGTCTTAAAAATCAGTACGCCCCACCTGCCTGAATAAGACTTTTTCCGAAGAAGAGAGCCACATCACTGCGGCTCCCTCCCGACATTATAATGTCAACTTGTCTCTAAACATATATTTTAATATAGCTATTTGCACTTACTCTACAACGATAACTACACCGCTGTATTCTACGCCTGGCTCGAAAGCGTCAATCTGTGTTCCTGCTGCTGTATCATAGCTCTCAAGGCTATTATCCATAGTGCAGTCAACGTAGATTGTCATGCTCTTGCCATCTGCAGGCTGAACTGTTGCGCCGTCTTCCATCGTGAAGCTGTATAACTGTGAAGTACCTTCAGCAACATTCCAGGTTGAATCTGCATCAACACTCATGCGAACGCCCCATAATGTTTCATAAACTTCATCATGGATAACCAGAAGAGCGTCATTCTCATCACCATTTATTGATTCGATCTGCTCTTTCCAGTAATTGTTCCAGCCTGTAAGAGTGGTTCCCATAACCTTACCTGTCAGTTCAGCATTTTCCAGAGTAACATCCATCTTACGCATGTAATCTTCATGAAGGATGTCGCCGGTTGCTGACATGTTCTTAAATGTTACAGCATCGCCTGCATATTCTGCACCGTCTACAGGATAGATTCCTGATGCCATTGAATCATATGCGAAGAATGACTGAACCAGAACGCCCTTGCGGCTGTTAAGTTCACAATTATCAAATGTTACCTGTCCGTTATGGCATGCAATCTCTACGATCTCGCCTTCCTCATAATCTGATACGAGAGCGTTCATGGCATCACTGCCTGAGCTTGCTGTATTAGCTGATGCTGCAACGAATTCCTTGCTTGTAAGAGCTATATCCTCTGCGCAAGATGACAGATAAGCATCACTAATATATGCTGCGGCTACAGAATCTGCGCCTGACATATCTGCATGGATCTTGATAGGATATGCATATGCTGCGATTATAGTCTTGCCATCAGCTGTAACTGCAGGGGACAGAAGATCTGCTGTTCCTGTATAAGGAGCTGTTGCTGCTTCATCAGCCTCTGACAGATTAGCAACAGTAAGAGTTGCATCACGGCATACCGTGATACCTGTGCCACCGCTCATTATGCTTGATCCGTATACGTATGTTGTGCAGCCGGCTGCATCATAGATAGAATATCCTGTGCCAGTCTGCTCAGCGATTGAGTTAACAACATACATTGTTGTAGATGTATTGTCGTAGCTTAATGCTCCCCATGAATCCGTGATAGCTGTAGAATTAAGGAACCATACATCTCCGCCCATGAGCAGAAGTGCTCTGGTTGAATGATTGATAACATAGCTGTCTTCTACAATAAGATCTGAATACTGAGTTACATTGCTGTCACGAGTTGAAGATGGAATATGGATGCTAGGGCGTCCTGTACCATTCGACTCAACATAAGCATTGTTGATCAGTAATGATTTGCCGTTGTAAGCGATACCGCAGCCTGCTGCTGTCTCTGTTGCATCCTCATCGTATTCCTCATCATCAACCATATTCATGATGACTACTGAATTGTATTTCTCGCCGTTAGGAGCGTCGTATACGTCCTCTTCTCCACCCAGGATAAATGTAGTTTCCTCATCCGTAAGGCTGTTGATAACCAGGCCAGAATTGCCGACTTCATTCTCTGCATCCCAATCAATTGCAGAGCATTCAATGTAGAGATCCTTGATGGCATTTGCACTTCCTATAACAGGAGCGTCCATCTCGCCTAATTCTACCTTATAAGAATCTGATGCATTGTTGGTAACTGTATAACCATCCTCCCCATATTCGATGTATACAGCTGCACGTGTTCCTAAAATGTCGATTGCCTTGGTTGAGTTGTCAGGTGGTCTGCTCGTAGCACTACCTCCCATTGATGTATCAGGTGTTCCTGATGCTGCTCCGCCTGCTGATTCTCCACCAGCCGACTCGCCGTCCTGAGCCTCACCTGCTGATTCTCCCCCTTCAGCGCCCTGGCTGTCAGCATTTTCCTCAGCTGCCGGCATATCTGCAGGCATACTTCCGGCAAATGTTGTAGCCGACATGGCTATTACAAGGCCTGATGCGATCAACAAAGCAAAAAACTTGTTATTTTTCATAAAATGAAATCCCTCCTTTTGATTTTTTTATGAACATTGCCCATATTCATGTTCAGATTAACACAATAGCAGCAAATTATAAACTAAATTCTATATTTCTTTTTGTTCTTTTTCTGATACATAAAATTATGTTATAGATATTTTGATGCTTTTATTTTATGTCTTTTTACAATATAATATGATACCAGGGTCAAAAGGTTCAAAACTCCGACGCATGCTTGCATGCAGAAGGAGTTTTGACCTTGGGACCCGCTAAAACATGAGTAAGTAGCCATTTTTCGCAGAAAAATGAGCGAATTACGAATGTTTTGAGGGTTGCGGGAGCGCGGGAGCGCATAGCAATCCGGGTATCATTGGAATTAAAACACTTTTTGATCCCATCAAATATAAAAAAATCGGAGGTGTGGTATGAAAATAGTAATTAAGATCGGAACATCCACGCTGGCACATCCAAGCGGAAGGTTAAATATAAGAAAAACTGAGGAACTGTGTAAGGCTATCAGTGACCTGAAAAATTCTGGACACGAGATAATAATCGTATCCTCTGGTGCCATAGGAATGGGTACTGGCAAATTATCACTGAAGGAACGCCCATCAGATATGGCTACCAAGCAGGCTGCCGCAGCTGTCGGACAATGTGAGCTGATGTATGTATATGATAAGCTCTTTTCCGAATACAACCATACCGTAGCTCAGATTCTGATCACTGCTTCTGATATTAAGAGTAAAGAGCGGCATCGGAATTTCTCGACTACCCTTACAAGACTTCTTGAACTTGATGCAATTCCTATTATTAATGAAAATGATACTATCGCAACCGAAGAAATCGGTATCGGCGACAACGATACTCTGTCGGCCATTGTCGCAACCAGCGCCAAGGCTGATCTGCTTATCCTATTATCAGATATAGACGGGCTCTATACCGCCGATCCTCATAAGGATCCAAATGCGCAGCTCATCCACGAGGTGGATGGACTGTCTGAAGATATATTTAAATTGGCCGGAGGAAGTGCTTCTTCTCTCGGCACAGGCGGAATGAAGACTAAGCTGGAAGCTGCGAAGATCTGCAATGCTGCCGGCTGCAATATGATCATTGCTAACGGGTCCCAGCCTGAATTACTATATGATATAGCAGAAGGTAAGCCTGTAGGAACGCTGTTCAAGGCTTCCTGCGATTGAATTTCGGGCAGCTGTTCAGAGCTGTATAAAGCTACCAGTGGCAGATTTTCTGCAATGGAGTTCTAAATAGCTGCGATACTTGATATTCGCATTCAAGACTTAGCTGCATAAATGCTATATGCAGTTTCACATCATACGGAGGAATAATTTATATGACTACATCAGAGATTTTAAAAAAAGCGCGAAATGCCAAGAGTGCATTTGTCACTATAGATACTGCTAAGAAAAATGAAGCCCTTCTTGCCATGGCCGCTTCTATTGAAGCTGAAACCAAGGCTATATTGCTTCAAAACAGCGCTGACATCAATGCAGCCAAGGGTTCAGTAAGCAGTGTTATGCTGGACCGTCTGATGCTGGATAAGGCACGTATCAAAGGCATGGCGGACGGTATAAGGGATGTGGTCAAGCTTCCTGATCCTGTGGGACGTGTTATCACAGAGCGCACCATTACGCAGGGATTAGAGCTTAAGAAGGTCAGTGTGCCTCTCGGCGTCATTGCCATCATATACGAGAGTCGTCCAAATGTTACATCTGACGCTGCTGCACTGTGTCTTAAGAGCGGCAATGTCTGCATATTAAGAAGCGGCAAGGAAGCATATCATACTTCCAAGGCTATCGTAAATGCGATGCAGCGGGGCCTTATGTCTGTAGGACTCCCGGCTGAGCTTATCAATATAATCGACGATACTACCAGAGCCAGCGCCACTGAGCTGATGAAGGCTAAGGGCTATGTAGATCTTCTCATTCCACGCGGCGGTGCAGGTCTTATAAATGCCTGCGTTGAACAGGCATGCGTTCCATGCATCGAAACAGGCACAGGCATTTGCTCTGTTTACGTTGACGAATCCGCCGATCTGGACAAGGCAATCAGGATAATCAACAATGCAAAGACGCAGCGTCCGTCTGTATGCAATGCAGAGGAGACCTGCCTCATATCTGCGAAGGTTGCCGAAAAATTCTTACCTATGTTAAAGAAAACATTGGTGGATGACAGGATTACATCTGGCAAGAATCCTGTTGAGCTCAGATTGTGCGAGAAATCGTTAAAGATAATCGCAGGATTTCCTGCTTCGGAGAAGGATTTCTATACAGAGTTCCTGGATTATATAATCGCAGTTAAAATCGTGGAAGATGTGAAGGAGGCTGTTGCTCATATCGCTGCCCACTCTACTCACCACAGTGATGCGATCGTAACCGAAGATAAGGCCGCTGCTGATTATTTCACATCTCATGTTGACAGCGCAGCCGTTTATGTCAATGCTTCCACCAGATTCACAGATGGCGGCATGTTCGGGCTGGGATGTGAGATGGGTATCTCTACTCAGAAGCTTCATGCAAGAGGTCCGATGGGACTGGAGGAGCTGACAAGCTATAAATATATTGTGACTGGAGACGGACAGATTCGAGAATAATATAGACTTCTATATGACATCCTGCTATATGTTGTAACAATAGCCAAATATTGGCTTCGTGCCAGGACGGGACAGCGACTGCTCAAAAACGCCTTCGCTGATTGTTTTCTCGCAGTCGCTGCTCCTCGTTCCTAGCACAAATGCCAAATGCAGCCTGCACTGTTTTAACACAATGTAAGGCTGCATTATTATATTCTCTCTTATGGATTTCAGTCTTCTGCAGACTCGTCCTCTGTCGTCTCTACAATTTCCGATGTCTCAGTTGTTGTAACCTGTTCGTCAGATGTATCGACTGTTGTTGTATCTGCATCTGTTGATGTGGTCTCAGCTGTGGTATCTTGTTCGTCGGCTGTGGTTGTCTCTGATTCGGATTCACTCTCGCTCTCTGTCTCGAGAAGTGTTGTCAGATCGAAGTCTTCCGGAATTTCAATATTTTCTGATATGCTGCGGCCATTGTTGAAGAATTTCCATGTGCCATCTTCGTCCTTGACGATATACCACTCCCAATTTTCATAAAGTGTATTCTTGTCAAATCCTGTGGCATCCTGTGGTGTGACGAAGTCTACATAAAATACCATGCCGCCAGTATATTTGATTTCATTTTCTGTCATGGAATTGCAATAATATAAGCCCTTCAGAGACGTCTCATCACCGGCAAATCTTATAGCCTGGATGTTGCATTGGGTGGACCAATTACCCATGGTCTCCTTGATGGCTGCTATACATGCATCCATGTCATCCTGTGAATAATATTCAGACTCACCATATTCGATCACAGGCTCGTCTAATAATTCCACAGGTGGCTCCGAGCTACCGCAGGCTGTAAGGGATGCCATAATAAATATCATGGATAATAGTGCTGCCAGCACCCTGACTATGTGTGGATTTTTCTTACTGATTTTATTCATCTTGTCAATTTCCTTTCATGTGCGAATTTCCCTGATATTTACTCTGCAGCATTCTATACCACTGTATATACTTAATCGAATTAACATTTACCCCTAGCATAACAGTCTGCAAATAATTTGCCTAAATTTACATCTACTTAATAAAAAATGCTTGACGTATCTAGAAATTCAATCAGCATAGTCAAAAATGCCAGTTCTACAGTCCAAAACAATCGCACGCTTGTCTAATATAGCACATCTGACCTTATATAAAAGTGAATTTTATGTGACTTCATGCAGTTTTTCCTGGCGCGTTTCCTGAACAAGTGCTTCCTTCTGTTTCCTGGTCAGTTTCTTTATCTGCACTTCTCTGCTCATGGCGTCATGCCTGGTTTCGTGTTCTTCAAAATATACCAGCTCCACAGGTCTGTGTGAACTGGTATATTTGCTTCCTGTTCCATTATTGTGAGCTGCGAGCCGTTTCTCCAGATTGTTCGTCCAGCCTGTATAAAAAGACCCGTCTGCACATTTTAATATATAGGTATAATTCATTAATCTCTCAATCACTTCAAGAACCACTGCTCTAATATTCCATACATTTCCCTGACTACGCTCACGGGATAAATCCACCATTGAGTAGCCGCCGGAATTCCGACTGCATTAAGGCCTTCCCTTTCAGCATAAACCAGAGACCTATATACGTGATAATCACTCGTAACTATCGCAGCATTGTCATTCAGATTGTTTTCTTCGATGATTTTCATGGAATACTGAATGTTCTCCACCGTATCGGTAGACTGATCTTCTATATATATGCGTTCCTCATCAATGCCACGTTCTACCAGATAAGCATACATGAGCGACGCCTCGGTGCATGGCTCGTTGTCTCCCTGTCCGCCTGTAACAATGCAAGCCGACGATGGATGACTGATAAGATAATCATATGCCGCATCCAAGCGATATTTAAGGGCAGTACTTAAGCGATTTTCGTAGACCCTGGCGCCCAGAACTATGACAGTTCTGTCCTGCTCTGATAAGTCCGCTGAAGCATTTGCCGAATCCTCTGAAGCCCCGACAGATACACTCTGATTTGTATCAGAGACCTTGGAGCCGCCAGATACAACGCCTGTAGTGCATGCGCTGATCATGCATATTGAGCACATGATCGCCAATGTCAAAATCGCCGCGCAAATCACGATCAACAATATCTCAATGATCTTACCGATGACAGTATGCCAGGCTATACATAATATTTCGTTGATCTGACGCATCCATATTCCGTAAAACAGCGCGATCAGACCCAGACCCGTGCCGGTAAGAGCTCCGATATTCACTCCATGCGTGGCAAATGATGGAAGTATGAACCAGCACAGCATGACAATGCCCAGTATGATCAAAATTGTTCTTATAATATCTATATGTGATCCTTTCATATAATATCGTGCATAAATAATTATACAGTTAACCTTACTCTATGAATCCCGACATGTCGCCTTCTATATCTATAAAAGTTGATTGCTGCGCACTTCGTGCTCCCACAATCAAACATGCATGAGCGATCCAGGCTGTCGCCTTACTCGCTCATGCACGTTAGCCCGTCCAAGTTCTATACAGCAAGACAATCCAGCTTGCCTTACTGTGCTGCCGCTGTCCGGGGTCTTTATGTTCATCAATACTTCAGCAGGTAATTATCATACTCCCAGCTGGTAACGCGTCTTGAATAATCAGCCCACTCGTTGCTCTTAGCTGTAGTATAGCGTCCAAAAATATGTGCACCCAGAACGTCCTTGATAAATGTATCCTTCTCGGCCTTTCTGATTGCTTCATACATGTTAAGAGGGAGCGTCTTGATTCCGGCTCTTGTGAGCTCACGCTTGCTCATTTCATAGATGTTCTTGTCAACTGAGCGAGGAGGTGTGAGATTGTTCTCGATTCCTTCCAGACCAGCTTCAAGGCACAATGCCAGTGCCAGATACGGATTAGCTGAAGGGTCAGGATTTCTGAGCTCGATTCTCGTTGACTGACCATTGCATGTAGGAACACGGAACAGAGGGGATCTGTTCTTAGCTGACCATGCGATATACAGAGGTGCCTCGAATCCAGGAACCAGTCTCTTATAAGAATTGATCAGAGGATTGGTGAATAATGTGATTCCTTCGATATGCTTCATGATGCCTGCCATGAAAGAATATGCCTCTTTAGATAAGCCGATCGGATCCGACTCGTCTACGAATGCATTCTTGCCATTCTTAGACAGAGACATATTAAGATGCATGCCATTGCCAGCCTTGCCATAGAATGGCTTCGGCATAAATGTTGCATACATATTATGCTTTTCAGATATAGTCTTAACAGCATATTTGAAAGTCATAATATTATCTGCAGCCTTAAGCGCCTGAGCGTATTTGAAATCAATCTCGTGCTGTGCAGGGCCGCATTCATGATGTGATGCTTCAATCTCATATCCCAGATCTTCCAGCGCAAGAACGATATATTTTCTTACATCCTCGCCGATATCATTTGGACCCAGATCGAAATAACCACCCTCGTCATATGACTCCAGTGAAGGTCTTCCATTAGCATCTGTTTTCATAAGATAGAATTCGCACTCAGGGCCTACCTGGAAGGAATATCCCATATCCTCGGCATGCTTCAAAGCCTTTCTAAGGATATATCGTGGATCGCCTGCAAATGGCTTATCATCCGTTCCGTAGATGTCGCAGATGAGACGTGCTACCTTGCCCTTTTCCTGATCCCATGGATGAATGACAAATGAATCAAGATCCGGATGCAGACACATATCTGACTCTTCTATTCGTGCAAATCCATCGATAGAAGATCCGTCGAACATCATCTTGTTGTCTAATGCGCGTTCAATCTGTGTAGGCGTAATCGAGACATTCTTCATTGCGCCGAAAATATCTGTGAACTGAAGTCTTATAAACTTAACGTCCTGCTCCTTAATAGTCTTGATAATCTCTTGTTTTGTCATGTTTTCCCCTTTCATGATCGCATAAAATAATCATAGTGCATAGTTATCGTAGAAAATATTTAAGATCTCTTTTTTTGAGTTTTCTTTCTCTGTACGCTGAAACCAAACTTGCCATGTCTCTTACCCAAGTCAAAATACTCACCATGGGAATATGCTATAAGCCCGGCATCATTCAGATGGAATCTGCCCTTGTCATCCATATATTTATCATCAACTGTAACCCCCGTTACGTTGGCAATAAACATATCATGCGAGCCCAGCTTAATGACCTGTGACACCTTGCATTCGATGCATACAGGACTCTCGCCTATGGAAGGTGCCGATACGCTCCCGGAATCAATAGCCGTAAGCCTACATTCCTTGAACTTATCAATATCCCTGCCGCTTCTAACGCCGCAATAATCCATAGCCCGCACCAGATTCCTGTCTACAAGATTTATGACGAATTCACCGGTCTCGTTTATTATGTCATGGCTGTACCTATCAGGTCTTACGGATATGGATACCATAGCAGGATCCGAACAGACGGTTCCTGTCCAGGCGATAGTTATAATGTTAGGCTTTTCCCCTGGTCGCTGGCAGCTAACCATTACCGCAGGCAGCGGATATAAGATATTGCCCGGTTTAAATGTTGTTCTGGCCATTATTATTCAACATCCTCGTAAGGTCTGGTTGCGTCACTTACAGGTCCTTCTGCGTCCAAATGTCCCTCTGAACCGCAGTCAGGGCATTTGCCGTAGTCCTCACCGAAATCAGCAATAAGATCTATTGCATATCTGTATTTTTTGCCGCACTTATTGCATGTATAACACATATACTGTGCTCCCCAAGTCATTGTTATGTCCTCCTAGAAATTTGAAAATTTGTCTGCCCGGAATAGCTCCAAGCAATTATTAACCTGACAACTATCCATAGCAAATAACATACTGAATAGTCAAATCAATCTGACTGTTATATTAAATACATTTTTCACAAAAATGTCAAACGTTGTCTGCGATTTTGACATAGAAAATTGCATTTTGTGTCAATCAGCCTCATTAGCCCGCGCAAATTACAGAAAATTTGTCAATGTTTTCTCATTTTGCCGCGACATTTGCCAGATAGCTATTCTTGTGAATATGTAAATCTGAAATGCGGATCTGAAATCATTATCCGCATAAACACAGATACAGCGGGTCACAAAGACCCGCTGCATTAAGCTTATTTATTATGCACTTTAAATTATGCGTTGTATGGAGCAAGGCTAAGGATCTGACGAGCCTCATCTGGTGTTGCAACCTCACGGCCAAATAACTTAACAGCTTTAACTGCTCTCTCAACGAACTGCATGTTAGACTCTGCAAGAACGCCCTTAGAGAATAATACGTTATCTTCCATACCAACACGGATATGTCCGCCTAAAGCGATTGCGCCATAGAGCATTTCCATAGCTGAATGACCAACACCGAAGCATGACCATGTGTAGTTGCCAGGTCCAACGAGTGAATCAGCTGTTTCTTTCATGAATACGAGGTTCTTCATTGTACCAGCGATACCATTTGCGCAGCCCATGCAGAACTGGAAGTGTACAGGAGTCTTAAGAACACCCTTCTTGATGTAGTAAGCAGCATTGCCGATCATACCTGGATCGAAAGCTTCGATTTCTGGCTTAACGCCGAGTTCCTGGAACAGATGTCCGCAATCCTCAAGGAACTTAGGGCTGTTAATGAACAGACCGCTGTTTAACCAGTTCATAGAACCGCAGTCATATGATGCCATTTCTGGCTTAAGTTCTTTAACGTGAGCAACACGGATTTCGTCATCAGCGTGGATATCGCCTGATGTTGTAAGGTTAAGAACGATATCGCAGTCCTTGTGAGCCTTGATAAGTTCAACTGTCTTCTTGAATCTTACTGGATCCATAGCGCCGTTGCCTTCAGCATCTCTCATATGAAGATGAGCTACTGCAGCACCAGCTTTCCAGCACTGATATACCTCTTCTGCGATCTCTTCTGGCTCAAGTGGTACATTTGGGTTATCTTTCTTTTTTGGCCATGCACCTGTAGGTGCAACAGTAATAATTGTCTTGTTCTTTAAAGCTTTTAAATCTGCCATTTTGATTTCCTCCATAATATTTAAATTTAAGCTTAAATTTGAATCATCACATGATTCTGAATATTTATATCACTTATGATGATTCATTTCAAGCATGAGATTTTGCGATACTTAAGCATGCAGCGAAGCTGCCAGTGGCAAGTTCTCTGTATGTAGTTCCGAATAATTACCATTACTTAATAACTCTAATCTTTAAAATATCTGCTTTATTGATCTTATCGATCAGGCCTTCAGGATACTCCTCCATATCAAATAATGAATATCCGTAATTGCCCTTTACCTTACCAAACATTCCCTTAAGCTCAGCACCTGCTTCATGAAGTCTTGAAGCGATCTCAGCTGTTACAAGTGATGCTCTATGTGCTACGCATACACGGATAACTCCGTCTGCTCTCCCAAAGTTCACTGGTGGGTAATTAACCGAATTAGTAATATTACCATTCTCCATAAAATCAACTAGCTGCTGTACAGCCATGATAGCGCAGTTGTCCTCTGACTCTTCCGTAGATGCGCCCAGATGAGGAATGATGATGGCATTCTTCATTGCTGCGCAGCCTGGTGTCGGGAAGTCACAGATGTATTTTGCTACCTGTCCCAGGTTCAGGGCTGCCTGCATATCAGGCTCATTTACCAAGGTATCTCTTGCGAGGTTGATGAAGATAACTCCCTTACGGCACTTTGCAAGGAAATCAGCATTGATCATGCCGATCGTGCTGGCCATAGCAGGAACATGGATTGTAATCATCTCAGCCTTGCCAGCCAGATAATACAGATCATCTGTCATCTCAACAAGTGAATCTAATGTTGCCTTAGCCTCTGCGCCCAGATATGGATCATATCCAACTACTCTCATGCCCAGTGAAACGGCCATATTGGCAACCTTAATACCGATAGCTCCCAGGCCGATAACGCCCAGAGTCTTGCCCATAATCTCGTGTCCTGCGAAACGTTTCTTTTCCTTCTCTGTAGCGGCTGCAATGTCAGGATTGCCGAACTCGCTCTCAGCCCACTTGATTCCGCCGAGGATATCTCTCTCGCCTGCTATAGCTGCGAAGAGGAACAGTTCCTTAACACCATTTGCATTAGCTCCAGGTGTATTAAATACTACGATACCTTCTTCAGCGCATCTATCCACAGGAATATTATTAACGCCTGCACCGGCTCTGGCGATTGCAGCGAGATTATCGCTGAATTCCATATTCTTCATGTCTGCACTTCTTACGAGTATCAGATCAGGGTTAGCTTCATCATTTGCCTGCTGATAATTAGCCTTAAAATGTTCAAGACCAACCTGTGCGATAGGATTAAGACATTTGTATGTATACATCACGCATTCTCCTTTTCAAATCTATCCATAAATTCTACAAGTTTTACTACGCCTTCATATGGCATTGCATTATATATAGAAGCTCTCATTCCGCCTACAGTTCTGTGTCCCTTCAGCTGAACGAGACCGTTCTTTTTAGCTTCATCAATGAACTTGGCATTCAGTTCATCTGAACCTGTAACGAAAGGAACATTCATTAGTGATCTGTATTCCTTCTCTACTGTTCCGATGAACATCTTGCTCTGATCAAGGAAATCATACAGCAGCTTAGCCTTCTTCTCGTTTCTCTCCTTCATTGCCTCGAGTCCGCCCATGTTCTTGATCCACTTAAATACCTTGCCGCAGATATAAATTCCGTATGCATTTGGGGTATTATACAGCGAATTATTATCAGCATGTGTTTTGTATTTAAGCATGGTCGGAGTGCCCGGAAGAACATCGTCTGTAATAAGATCCTTTCTTATAATTACAACGACATTGCCTGCAGGTCCGATATTTTTCTGTGCTCCGGCAAATATTAAGCCGTATTTTGAGACATCACATGGCTCAGACAGGAACATAGAACTCTGGTCAGCTACCAGATCCTTGCCCTTAGTATTAGGAAGCTCCTTATACTTGGTTCCATAAATCGTATTATTCTGGCAAATGTAGACATAATCTGCATTCTCAGAAATTGGAAGATCTGACACATCCGGAATATATGTGAATGTCTTGTCCTCTGAAGTAGCGATCTTATTAGCCTGACCGAAAATCTGTGCCTCGGCATATGCTTTCTTAGCCCACTGACCTGTAACGATATAATCTGCCACCTTGTTTTTCATAAGGTTCATAGGTACAGCTGCAAATTGTGTGGAACCGCCGCCTTGAACAAAGAGGACTTCATAATTGTCCGGAATATTCAGAAGATCAATCAGATCCTGCTTAGCATCATTTAAGATTTTCTCGAAATCCTTGCTTCTGTGAGACATTTCCATAACGCCCAATCCGGTTCCGTTATAATCCAGCATCTCATTTGCTGCTTCCTTAAGTACCTCCTCTGGAAGTACGGCCGGACCTGCAGCGAAGTTGTAAACTCTACTCATTTTGTTTCCCCCCTGTGCCACGAAGGCCATGATGTGTAATCCTGTAGCTATTCAGAATAGTTACATTTCTATAATAACAAAGGAGGGAATCTATATCAGATTCCCTCGCAATTATTAACTCTTATAACATGTTCAGAAACCTGTAATTAATTGGCAGACTCACTAGATGACTCCTTGGAGGACTCATCTGATGATGTACATTCTGAACATGAGCAGCTCTCTTCCTGAGCTGTCTCGGTTTGTTCTGTCTTCTCTTCTACCTGTTCTTCAGCCTTCTTCTTGCCGAAAAACTTCTTAGAAGGTGCAGCATCAGCACTTGTTGTCGCTGTGGCAGCGCCAGCCTTCTCTACCTGTGAGATAGCCTGCTTAGCCATCGGAATACGACAATTCTTATTATTACCGAATTCTACAATAACTGTATCATCCTTAACTGCAACAATCGTTCCATAGAAACCGCTGGTTGTAAGAACGCTGTCGCCCGGCTGCATCGCATTCATTGTATCTTCCTGCTGTTTCTTCTGCTTCTTCTGAGGTCTGATCATGATGAAGTAGATAAATGCAGCAAAGATAACGATATAGATTACAATAATGTACCATGAATTACCTGAACTGGTAGTTGTACCATCTGTAGTCGTGGTCGTACTTGCAGTCTGGCTCGCGCAGAACGCTAACATATTTAATAAATCCATTTTTACCCTCCAATGTAGTATAACCGAAACCCACTAATCGAATACCATGAAAATCACTCTGATTCCTCGAATCCTTGTAATTTGCTTCGCTTATACTCTGCAAACCTGTTTTCCAGTATAGCTTCGCGCGCTTCAGAGACCATTTTATTATAAAAATACAAATTATGCAAGACACAAAGGCGCATTCCCAGCATTTCCTTTGCTTTTAATAAATGCCTTATATAACTTCTCGAGAAATTCCTGCATGCAGGGCACTGGCAGCCCTCTTCA
This sequence comes from Anaerotignum sp., assembly GCA_963591145.1. Lineage (GTDB taxonomy): Bacteria > Bacillota > Clostridia > Lachnospirales > Lachnospiraceae > RGIG5612. The sequence goes on from CAVARE010000004.1 coordinate 18,875, forward strand.
ATCGGTCTTTCATCCAGCTCGAACTTAGCATTAAACAGATTGATCTTGCCATGATTCGTATACAGATGTCCATGACGTCCGTTTCTGCTCGGATATACGCAATCGAAGAAGTCGACACCCCTTTCTATGCCTTCTAGTATATTAGCAGGAGTTCCTACGCCCATCAGATATATTGGTTTATTCTGTGGCAGATGTGGAACAGTTTCATCAAGGATTCTGTACATCTCTTCGTGAGACTCACCCACAGCCAGACCACCTACAGCATATCCCGGCAGATCCATTTCCTTAATGATCTCGGCATGTTCTATTCTTATGTCTTCAAAGCATGCACCTTGATTTATGCCGAAAAGCATCTGTTCAGGATTCACCGTATCAGGCTCATTATTAAGTCTGTCCAGCTCTGTCTTGCATCTTCTCAGCCATCTCGTTGTCCGTTCAACGCTAGGCGCAACATAATCTCTCGAAGCCACGCTGGAAGGGCATTCATCAAATGCCATGGCAATGGTACTTCCCAGGTGAGACTGTATCTGCATACTCTGCTCCGGTCCCATGAAGATCTTCCTGCCATCGATATGAGAATTGAAATATACGCCCTCTTCCTTTATTTTTCTGAGGCTTGCAAGGGAGAATACCTGAAATCCGCCAGAGTCTGTAAGCACGGGTCCGTCCCAATGCATGAATTTTCTCAAGCCGCCCATTTTATGGACAATCTCATCTCCTGGTCTTACATGAAGATGATAAGTATTGCACAGCTCTATCTGCGTACCTACATCCTTCAGGTCTACAGAACTTACTGCGCCCTTGATAGCAGCAACCGTTCCCACATTCATAAATACAGGAGTCTTCACCGTTCCATGAACCGTCTCAAATGTAGCCGCTTTAGCCTTACCTTCAATATTATCTATTGTATATTTCATACTTCCTCAGTCTCGGCCGGGGCCTCTTCAAAATACTCTTTTACCTGGATATCTAATTCGTCCAGCTGCTTATCATCAACCAGTCCAGGTGCATTTGTCATAAGACATGATGCGTCCTTAACCTTAGGGAATGCGATTACGTCTCTGATAGATTCTGCGCCTGTCATGAGCATCATCAGACGGTCAAATCCATATGCCAATCCTGCGTGTGGCGGAACTCCATACTTGAATGCATCAAGCAGGAATCCGAATCTCTCGTAAGCTTCCTCTGTTGTGAAGCCCAGTGCCTTAAACATCTTCTCCTGGATCTCAGGATTGTAGATTCTCTCTGAACCGCCGCCCAGCTCGATACCATTAAGAACGATATCATATGCTGCGGCATGGCACTTCCATGGTTCCTCATCCAGATAGATCAGATCCTGCTCAAGAGGCATCGTGAACGGATGATGCATAGCAACCCATCTGCCCTGTTCATCTGAATACTCAAGAAGCGGGAACTCTGTTACCCACAGGAAGTTGAATTTATTATGATCAATAAGACCCATCTGCTCGCCCAGATTCAGTCTTAATGCGCCTAATACCGCATAAACGATCTTGTCCTTGTCAGCTGCGAAGAACATCATATCACCAGGTTCAGCACCCATTTCATTGATGATATTCTTGATTTCTTCCTCTGTAAGGAATTTGGCAAATGATGACTTATATGTTCCTTCAGGAGTAATTCCCAGATATGCCAAACCCTTAGCTCCATAGCCTTTGGCAAATTCTACCAGGGCGTCGATCTTCTTTCTCGGCATCTCGGCCATGCCCTTAGCTACAATACCTCTTACGCTGCCGCCGTCTGCCACAGCATTTGCAAATACTGAGAAGCCACAGCCTTCCACCGTACTGGTGATGTCCTTAAGCTCCATCTCGAAACGGGTATCAGGCTTATCTGATCCGTATCTGTCCATAGCTTCCTGCCATGTCATTCTCTGAATAGGAAGCTCTACATCCACGTCGAGGATTTCCTTGAAGATATGAGCAATGAGACGTTCATTTGTATCCATAACAGTATTCTGGTCTGCAAATGAGAATTCCATATCGATCTGTGTGAATTCCGGCTGTCTGTCAGCACGTAAGTCCTCATCTCTGAAGCAGCGTGCGATCTGGAAATATCTGTCATATCCTGCACACATCAGCAGCTGCTTGAACAGCTGTGGAGACTGAGGAAGTGCATAGAAATGTCCCGGATGGACACGGCTAGGTACCAGATAGTCCCTGGCGCCCTCCGGTGTGCTCTTGCACAGCATAGGTGTTTCGATCTCAAGGAATCCCTCGCTCGTCATAAATGCACGAATGCTCTGTGCAACCCTGCTTCTTAACATAAGCTTCTTCTGAAGCTCAGGACGACGAAGGTCTAAGTATCTGTATTTAAGTCTTAATTCATCTCTTGTCTGGATGCCATCCTCGATCGGGAATGGCGGTGTCAGGCTTTCTGACAGGATTCTGAGCTCAAGAACCTTAATCTCAATCTCGCCTGTTGCAAGATTCTCATTAACTGCTCCGCCACGCTTCTGTACCAAGCCCTTAACAGCGATAACGAATTCATTTCTGAGTGTTCCTGCCTTCTCGAATCCTTCCTTGCCAATATTGTCTTCGTCAAATAATAACTGTACCAGACCGGAGCGATCTCGCAAGTCAACAAATATAAGGCTTCCCAGGTTACGTCTCTTATTGACCCATCCCATCAGGGTTACCCTCTCGCCTAACTGTGCATTTACAACTTCTGCGCATCTGTGGCTCCTGTTAAAGCCACTCATTGATTCAGCCATTTTCCTTCTCTTTCCCGGCCTTAGCCGATTTTAATTTATACAAACATCAAGTATATGCCAATGTCCAGGCAACGCAGCCCATGACACCGGCATATTTGCTATTCTACTCAATACCAATTGTCTCAGCGATCTTATCAATAGGAGTTTCTATCTCCGTGCTGTCGCTCATATTCTTGATCTTTACGGTACCATTCTTAAGCTCGTCCTCTCCGAGGATGATAACATATTTTGCACCGATCTTGTTAGCATATTTCATCTGCGCCTTGACAGATTTGTCCAGGTAATCGGTTTCAACAACCATGCCCTGATCTCTCAGGCTCTTAACCAGCTTATATGCCTCGGACTTAATATCGCCGATAACGCCCAAATATAACTGTGGTACAGCTTCTGTTCCCAGCTCAACATTTTGCAGGTTAAGGAAATAAATTATTCTCTCCAGACCCATTCCAAATCCTGCTGACGGAATATCCTGCTTGCCATCAATTTCCTTAACGAGATTATCATATCTGCCGCCGCCGCATAATGTAAAGCCTTCTTTATTAACAAATTCAAATACCGTCTTCGTATAATAATCAAGTCCTCTTACTATGCCTGTATCGACCTTATATTCAATGCCCATGTCTGTGAGAAGCTTCTTGAGCTCTTCAAAATGGTTTCTGCAGTCATCATCCAGATAATCGATGGTTCTAGGCGCATCCTTAACGATCTCCTTGCATTCCTCGTTCTTGCAGTCAATGATTCTCAGAGGGTTCTTCTCCATACGTTCTCTGCAAGTCTTGCACAGGCCGTCCTTATGTTCATTCAGATAAGCAAGCAATGCTTTATTGTATTCCTTGCGGCAGTTAGGACATCCGATAGAATTGATATGAACCTCCATGTCCTTAAGGCCTAATGCCTTGATGATGTCTGTCACAAGTGAGATCAGTTCAACCTCTACCAGCGGACTTTCTGATCCTACAAATTCTACACCGAACTGATGGTGCTGACGTAATCTTCCGCTCTGCGGCTTCTCATATCTGAATGCAGGTGTGATGTAGTAGAGTTTACTTACACCAGATTCTGCATACATACTATGTTCAAGATATGCTCTTATAACACCAGCCGTTCCCTCCGGCTTAAGCGTGATGCTTCTTCCGCCTCTGTCTTCAAATGTATACATTTCCTTCTGAACGACATCGGTGGTCTCGCCCACACCTCTTGCAAACAGCACCGTATGTTCGAACATCGGTGTCTGTATCTGGTGCATGTTATATCTTTTAGCAATGGAGCAGCAGATCTTCTCGATCTCTTCTCTGCATTGCATATCCTTGCCATACCAGTCAGCCGTACCCCTAGGAGCCTGAGTAATCATATGAATAATTCCTTCCTTTAAATTTTTGTTAAAGAGTTGCTAGCTTGCTACGTGCCGTGAACCTCGGCGTGCAGCCCCTGCTCGAAAACGCCTTCGCTGATTGTTTTCTCGCAGGGAGCTGCGCCATCCCGGCACGAGAGCAAGCCATTCATGCCATCACAACGTCACGCATATGCTTAATTTAAATAAGACATTAATAAATCCGAAACTGTATTATATCACGTTAATAGAAAACTTCCAGCCGGTAATTATCCCTGGAACCGGTGTATCATGCGTTCTTCCTTAATCGTTGTCGTATCATTATGTCCTGGAAGCACTATTGTCTCTGGAGGAAGCGGCAGAATCTTCTCTCTTATTGATTTAAACAGAGCTGCTTCGTCGCCGCCTTCGAAGTCTGTTCTGCCCCAGGAATGATAGAACACTGTATCGCCGGATACGAGTATGCCATTATCCTTGAAATAATAACATGCACCGCCTTCTGTATGACCCGGAGTATGTATCACATCTATCTCCATGCCGCCGATGGACAGGTGATCTCCGTCATGCAGCATCACATCATCAGGCTGCAGCTCGTAAGAAGCCTCCAGAAATCCTCCCTGGTATTTTAATCTATGCGCATCATCTTCGTGAACGTATACAGGAACTTTATATTTATTCTTGATATCTGTAAGTCCCTTAAAATGATCACTGTGACAATGTGTCAGCAGAACCGCAGCAACCGAGACGTTCATCTTGCCGATGCATTCCTCAATAAAATCCGCATTGTCCCCAGGATCTACGATGATCGCCTGTTTTATCTCTTTATCATAAATAACATAACAATTGGTCTGAAGCATGCCTACCCGGATGCATCTGATCTCTATATCTCCCATATAATTCCTTTCGCATGAATTGTTTTTTATTACTATCACGTCTCATAATTATTTAAAGCTGCATTTGCAAATTACTTCTTCGCGGCTTCCATGACACTACATCTCAGCCGTTAGTTGTACGCTGTATATCGATAACGCCATCTATTATGTTAAGCTTTTCGATTACCTTACTCAGCTCATCAGTCGATGCAACCTTGAAACTCATCTCTATTGTAGCAACATTTTGTTTATTTGTAATAGACATAAGCTTGGTTATATTAATGCCTCTCGTTGACATAACCTTAGATACTTCAACAAGTATTCCCGGTTTGTTTTCCGCAAATATAGTTATGCTCGCCTCGTATCTTTCCTCAATAAAGGCTGACGACGGCTTATCCCATTCTGCGTCTATGAGTCTGGCCCTGTCGGCCGAAGACATATTAAGGATATTAATGCAGTCCGTTCTGTGGATCGTTACGCCACGACCTCTTGTTACAAAACCAACTATCTCATCGCCAGGAACCGGTGAACAGCATTTTGAGAACCTTACCGCAACATCATGTATGCCCTTTACAACTATTCCATCACGATGCTTGGCATCATGATTATTCAATTCTTCCTGAGCCTGGGCGGAGGACGCATTTTCAATAACATCCTCATCAGTCATCTCATTTTTCTTGTACTTCTTATTGAAATCATCCAGAAGCCTGTTGATGATCTGACCTTCCTTTAAGCCGCCATGACCGATGGCCGCCAGCACAGAATCCCAATCCTTACAGCTGTATTTGGCCAGAATCTTATCAGTAAATTCTGGTGCAAATATTCCCTGCTCCGTTATGCCCTTAGACTTAAGATATTTATCAATAAGCTCCTTGCCTCTGGCGACATTATCCTCCTTCTGGATATTTCTGAACCATTGGTTTATCTTCGATCTGGCGCCGCTGCTCTTAACTATATTCAGCCAGTCCAGGCTAGGTCCTCTTGAGTTCTGAGATGTGATGATCTCGACCCTGTCACCATTTTTCAGCTTATAATCAATATTTACGATTCGGTCATTTACTCTGGCTCCAACCATCTTATTGCCGACAGCCGAGTGGATATTATATGCAAAATCTACCGGCGTTGATCCTACCGGAAGTGTTATTACATCGCCCTCCGGAGTGAAGCAGAATACCGTATCTGCAAAAAGATCCAGGTCGTTCTTAATGAAATCCAGATATTCCTTGTTATCCGAGGTCTCCTGCTGCCAATCCAGGATCCTTCTGAGCCATGCGATCTTCTCTTCCTCGCTGCGGCTCATGGTCTTATCATTCAGCCCCTTTTCCTCTTTATATTTCCAGTGCGCAGCGATACCGTATTCAGCAGTCTTGTGCATTTCATAGGTTCTGATCTGTACCTCAAATGGCTGTCCTGTATGACTGATGACCGTAGTATGAAGAGACTGATACATATTCAGCTTAGGCATCGCGATATAATCCTTGAAGCGGCCTGGTATCGGCTTGTAATCCTCATGGATCGCGCCTAATGCGGCATAGCAGTCCTTAATGCTGTCTACCATGATTCTTACGGCAAAAAGATCATATATCTCATCGATATTTTTATCCTGCTTGATCATCTTCTTGTAAATGCTGAAATAGTGCTTAACTCTGCCATCAACAGTGCACTCTATGCCGGCATTTACCATACATTTCTTAACCTCGCTGATCATCTCATCGATGTGAAGCTCGCCGCCCTTCATGCGTTCCTGCACATCTTCAACCAGGCGATAATAAATATCAGGCTCCAGATACATAAGAGCCAGATCATCTAATACGGTCTTTAACTTAGATATACCGAGTCTCTTGGCAATAGGAGCATATATCTCCATTGTCTCTCTGGCCTTTTCGATCTGCTTGTCTCTTCTGACATACTGAAGAGTTCTCATGTTGTGAGTTCTGTCTGCCAGCTTTATGATGATAACTCTGAAGTCCTTAGACATTGCCAGGAACATCTTACGCAGATTCTCAGCCTGAACCTCCACCTTATCCGCCGCATACTTGAGCTGAGTCAGCTTAGTTACGCCGTCAACCAGCTCTGCTATAACCGGGCCGAACTGTTCCCTGATCTCATCAAGCGTAGTATCTGTATCCTCTACCACATCATGAAGCAGGCCGCCGCATATGGCTTCCTTATCCATGTCCATATCAGTTAATATGATCGCTACGCTGAGCGGATGAACTATATAATCCTCGCCAGATTTTCGTTTCTGGCCTGCATGCCGCTCCTTGGCAAATCTATATGCCTTCTTGACCAGCTCCACATCTCCTATAGGATGAGTCTTAGAGACCATGCTGATGAGATTCTCATAGAGCCGCTCTTCTGGTATAAATGGTTCCTGTCTAATAAGCTTCGGCAGCTGTTCGTCACCGTGTCTGTTCTTCTTTATTAAATCCAATGTTGACATAATAATGCTTCCATTTCTCAAAATCTAAAACTTTTGATTGACACCTGATATGCTGTTGTGGTATAAAATGTCAGGTGCTCAGGGGAATCATACAATGGCAGTATGCCGGTCTCCAAAACCGCTCATGGGAGTTCGAATCTCTCTTCCCCTGCTTGAAGATCTCAGTAATGAGATCTTTTTTCTTGTATGCAAATCCGTATCCATACTATATTCTGTTGCAAATGATCTGCATGATCCCATTTCAATTTCCCGCCTGCCATTATTTTAAAACACAAAGTGGAATTTTACATTACTTTGCACATTTCTGCAATAATGTGATAGCCTCTGCCACGTTAGAAACGCCGATTAGCCGCACATTTTCGACATTTTTGATCATTTTTTGTGCCGTTGCAGGTATGATGCATGTATTAAATCCCATCTTGGCAGCTTCTCTGATTCTGCTTTCTATCTGATTTATATTTCTAACCTCGCCTGATAATCCTACCTCGCCTATGGCCATTACATCTGACGGCACCGCCACATCCATGTATCCCGATGCTATAGCCATAATAACCGCCAGGTCAAGCGCGGTCTCCGTTATCCTCATTCCACCGGCAATATTTACATATGTATCGCATTCGTACAGGTGAAGACCCAGTCTCTTCTCAAGAACAGCGATTAGAAGGTTCATTCTGTTAAAATCTATTCCGGTTACACTTCTTCTCGGATTATTAAGTCCTGATTTGGCCACCAAGGCCTGAATCTCGGCAAGTATCGGCCTGGTGCCCTCCAGGCTGCAGGATACAACAGATCCGGAGGTTCCCACAGGTCTTCCTGTCAGCATAAATTCTGACGGATTTAATACCTCTGCCAGTCCGGTGGAGCGCATCTCGAATACACCTATTTCATTGGTTGAACCGAATCGATTCTTGACACCTCTTAATATTCTGTATGAGGCCTGGGATTCACCTTCAAAATACAGCACCGTGTCTACCATATGCTCCAGCATCTTAGGCCCTGCCACTGCACCATCCTTGGTCACATGGCCTACTACGAATATTGCTATGCCCATGACCTTGGCCCATTGCATGAGAATATTAGTACATTCACGGACCTGGCCGTTGCTGCCCGGAGCTGATGCCACATCAGGCCTGTACATAGTCTGGATGGAATCAATGACACATACCTCCGGCTGATCACTTTTCAATACATTTTCTATAGAATCAAGATTCGTCTCGCTGAGAAGCTTCATGTAGTCATTAAATTTGCCGATTCTATTGGCACGCATTTTTATCTGCTTCAGAGACTCCTCTCCGGAGATATACATAACCTTGATCTGCTTATCGCTTAACTGCTTGCAGACCTGGGTGAGCAATGTGGATTTTCCGATGCCGGGATCGCCGCCTACCAGCACCAGCGAACCCTTCACGATTCCTCCTCCCAGCACGCGGTCGAATTCTTTTATGCCTGTTTCAATTCTCTCATCATTTTCAGCGGTAATTTCTGACATCGTATATGCCTTGACATCGCTGAACAGGCCGCCCCCTATGCCCCTTCCGGCATGGGAGATGCCCTTCCTCGTGCCGGATGCCGGAGCCTCTACTAATGTATTCCATTCATGACATGCAGGGCACTGTCCGGCCCATTTGACCGATTCGTAACCGCATTCCTTACAGAAAAATGATGTTTCTCTTGCCTTTGCCACGCTACTGCTCCTTGACCTTTTTTACATTAAATGTCAGTTTATTGTCTCTAACGCCCACGCTTACCTTATCTCCAGCCTTTATGCGGCCTTCAAGGATTTCCTCAGCCATCTCATCTTCAAATGCCGACTGAACCTTTCTCTTAAGGGATCTGGCGCCATATTTTCTGTCATATCCCTGCTCCACCAGGTACATCTTAGCTGCATCACTCACACTCAGGCTGATGCTCATCTGCTTAAGTGCCCTGCTCTTGATCTCATTAAGAAGGATATTGACTATACCCTTCATA
>CAVARE010000005.1:0-60467 GCA_963591145.1 Anaerotignum sp.
CTGTTCCCTGCTACTACCATAGATTAGACTGTAGTTTTGATGTCAGAGCGATTTTTGGCAGTTTTTTGGGGTAGATAAATTCCCGTGAACTCTGTGAAAACCGGCAAAAATCCGACATCAATTCAAAGCTGTCGTGCCATGTGGAGACGGTAGTTCTTCTGTCTAAAGTGAATAAGTAAAAGTGCCTTAGAAGGCTTAAAATCAAGGGATATTAGTAGATTACACGATAATGGATAGCCTACTGGAATCCTTTTTTACAAAAAATATCAGGCAAAAACAATTCAAATTTACCAATGTGCGTTGACAAAGGAAAAGAAAAACATTATGCCGAATATCGGTAAAAAAGTAAAAAATTGCCGATGTATGTACATGCGCAAAGGAGAAAAAGCATGCTGTGGTACGAAACGGTGTTTGAGAATATAGAAAATAAAACAACTTATTCACACAAAACACTTATAGATGAGCTTAAAATATTAAAACCAGACTTATCAGATAGCACATATCATTGGGCTTTGACTGTTTTGGTTCATAGTGGCAAGCTAACCAGAATGGGATACGATTCGTATGCGCTGTCAACTGGTGAGCGCAAAGAAGAATATGTGCCAAATTATTCTGATACTTCCTTGCAATTAATCAAATTGATTTCTGAAAAATATCCATACATTCAATTTGATATTGGCATATATATCAGTGATTTAGAAAATGAATATATCTCGTTGACAGATATTGCAAAGTATAGAAACAGTGATGATCCTCGATTTGTTATTCAAAACTGGATGCGTAATCGTAACACAGTAGAATTTCTCGGACTTTGGGAGGAACTGCATAATCCGGATTTTAACCGTGTGCAATTGCATTTTATTTTAGGCAGCTGCGAAAAAATACCTTGACTGCAGCGGAAAATAGATGTAACTTATCTGCGAACGAGTAGCTGATTGGCGTAAATCCAGTTTGCTGCTCTTTTTTTGTGCATATACTGCTGCACATTATAAAAATATATAATTCAGCTAAAAAAGTGCGTTGCTTATCAGCGTAAGTCCAACTTATGCGGATAGGTACGCACTTTTTTATGCAGGTAAGGAGGATTAAGTTAAAGTGACAGAGAACAACAAGATGAAGGAAATGCCGGTGAATAAGCTCATGGTGCATATGGGGATACCAATGATTTTATCGATGGCATTGCAGGCCGTTTACAATATTGTGGATAGTGCATTTGTTGGAAATATGGGAGAAGGCAGTGAGGCGGCACTGAATGCGCTCACCCTTGTATTTCCAGTACAGATGCTTATGGTGGCACTTGCAATTGGAACAGGAGTGGGAACGAATGCATTGCTTGCAAGAACTCTGGGACAGCAAAATAGTGAAAAAGCGGCACAGGTTGCAGGAAACAGTTTGTTTCTTGGAATAGTGATATATGCTGTATGCTTATGCTTTGGATGCTTTGGGGTATCGGCATATATTCATACGCAGACTACGGATCCCCAGGTGTTTGAGATGAGCGTGACCTATTTGCAAATATGCTGCATTTTATCCCCGGGGGTAATTTTCCAAGCCATGTTTGAAAAATTGCTGCAATCAACAGGCCGTTCAATGTATTCGACAATTGCGCAGATTGCAGGTGCATTGGCCAATATTGTTCTTGATCCTATTATGATTTATGGAATCGGTTTTATGCCAAGGCTTGGAGTGGCAGGTGCAGCATATGCTACAGTAATCGGTCAGTTTGTGGCGGCAATTTTGGGGTATATTTTTCATAAGAGGTTAAATCATGAAATTAAGCAAGGCCTTAGCTATATGCGGCCGGATGGGGAAATCATCAAGAAAATTTACTCAATTGGGATTCCGGCGATTATAGCACAGGCGCTTATGTCTTTCATGGTTTATGTGATGAATCTCATCCTGAAATTTAATCCATCGGCTCAAACAGCGTATGGTTTATTCTATAAAGTGCAGCAGTTTGCTCTGTTTATGGCCTTTGGACTTAGGGATGCCATTACACCGATTGTATCATTTGCATATGGAATGCGCAGTAAAAAAAGAATTCATGACGGGATTAAATTTGGTTTGCTTTATACACTGACATTAATGGTCATTGCAGTGGCACTTACCGAGATTTTTCCAGGTACTTTTGCAGATTTGTTCAATGCGGGACAGTCGAGAGAATATTTTATCAGTGCCATGAGGATTATCTCAATTAGTTTTATTTTTGCTGGAATCAATGTGGCATATCAGGGAATTTATCAGGCATTGGAAGGCGGCATGGAGTCACTCGTGATTTCACTTCTCAGGCAGCTGGTAATCGTATTGCCGTTGGCTGGAGTTTTTTCTATATTTGTTAAAAATGGACAGATGGGAGTTTCATTAATCTGGTGGGCATTTCCAATCACAGAGTTTGTGGCTTGTCTTGTGGGATATGTATTTCTAAAGAGGATCATAAAGAACAAGGTTGATTCTTCGTACCAAATCGAATATAACTGAAAAAGATTTGCTGACGGAGGCATGCGATATGGCGAACGAACATGAAATATTAAAAGATAATAACTATCCTCACAAGATTGAGACAAGGGTAGATACTGTCTCTGTGTCAAAATGCATAGACGGAGAAAAGCAGAATGAAAATGACAGTAAACTGCTGGAGGAACAGATTGCTATTTTCCGTACACTTTCCCGTAACTTCAAGAATCTGTATTTGGTCAATATCTATAATGAAACAGCAAGGGTTCTGAAGTATGATGACGAGTATCCATACGGAGAGATAGAAGTCTTCGGAGGAAATGATTTCCCTTATGTGGATTTTCTTAATGACTGGATCAATGTTCAGGTGCATCCGGATGACCGGGAAACACTTCGCAGGGACCTCAGTCCATCCCGCCTTCGTGAAATCTTTATGACAGAAGATGAATATGTGGGCAATTATCGTATGCTCATTGATGGAAGAATAATCAATTACCAGTTTAATCTAAGCAAGGCAGATATCGACGGATATATCATTGCAGGATTTCAGAATATAGATGGCATCATTCAGGAACATCTGAAAAAAGAAAAAGTGGAAAAAGAAAAAGAAGCTGCGCATAAAAAAGAGATTGATGAGCAGCTGGCAATTATTGATACCTTATCCAGAAGCTTTCGAAACGTATTTGTTGCAAATATGAAAGATGGAACGGCAAGGGCAATAAGACTGGCAGACAGCTATAGGGTAAAGGCTATCAGAGATGTTGAAAAAACAGTATTTCCATTTGATGCTGTTGTCAATCGATGGATAAGGGAAACTGTACATCCAGATGATAAGGAAAAAATAAAAGAAATCCTTGACCTTAAGTATATCAAAAAAGCCTTATCCGAACAGGACGAGATTGTTGGAAACTACCGCAATATAGAAGACGGAGTTCAGCATCATTATCAATTCGATATCAGACAAATAGGGAATACGGAAAATGTTGTTGCTGGCTTCCAGATTATAGACTCAATTATTGAGGAACAGGAAGCCAAGCAGAAAAGGGAACAGGAACTGGAGCAGGCTCATCTCAGAGATGAGAGAGAGCATACGGAGATTATTAATTCCCTGTCGACTATTTATTCCACAATCATAAAGGTAGAAATTGATACTAAGCACTATGAGGTATTCGCAAGCGTATCTCTTATGGATGAGGTCGCCGGTAAGCATGGCAATTTTGAAGAAAAAAAGGAAGAAATTCTCTCAGCCTTCTTGAATTCTGAGACAAGGGAGCGGATGGAGGCATTTCTGGATTTTGACACACTTGCAGAGAGACTGAGAGATCTTAATACGGTAGCAACTGAATATAAAGCGCCAGATGGACGGTGGAAACAGGTGCGTTTTATCGTAAAGCGCAGAGATGAAGCTGGTATAGCCAGGGAAGCGCTCTTCGTAGCTCGTGATATTACAGTGGAGAAAAACAATGAACTCAAGCAGCAGGAAGCGTTGACACAGGCTCTTGCAGCGGCTCAGCAGGCCAATAAGGCCAAGACCACCTTCCTCAACAGTATGTCTCACGACATCCGTACACCTATGAATGCCATCATCGGATTTACGGCATTAGCACAGACACACATTAAGGATGAGAAGCAGGTTCAGGATTACTTGAGCAAGATTAGTACTTCAGGCGCTCATCTGCTGAGTCTGATCAATGATATTCTGGATATGAGCCGTATTGAAAGCGGTACGGTTAAGCTTGACGAGAAAGCGGTACATATACCGGATCTTCTGCGTGATCTGCAAATTATGATACAGGGACTGGTAAATTCAAAGAATCTCAACCTGTTTGTTGACACCCAGGATGTGATGCATGAGGATGTGCTGACGGATAAATTGCGTCTCAATCAGGTGCTGCTGAATATAGTCAGCAATGCGGTTAAGTTCACGCAGCCTGGCGGAGATATTATCATTCGCCTGGTTGAGAAGCCTTGCAGCCTAAAGCATCACACGATATACGAATTTTCTGTGAAGGATACTGGAATCGGTATGTCCAAGGAATTTCTGGGACATATATTTGAGACCTTCACCAGAGAGTATAGTTCGACCGTAAGTGGAATTCAGGGTACGGGGCTGGGTATGGCCATTACCAAGAATATCGTGGATATGATGGGCGGAGATATTCGGGTTGAGAGTGAAGTAGGGAAAGGATCCCTGTTCACGGTCACACTTAATCTTCGTCTTGCTGGTGAACCGGTCAAGAGCGAGCCTATATCCGAACTGCCAGGCTCTGGAGATGCCGGGGCCGCAGCATTTGTATCCAATCCAGCCTTCACGTCAGAGATTCGTGAAGTACTGACGCATCCGGTAGAGAGTGAGAAGATCACGCAGGAAAAAGAAAAGAAAAAAGTCTACGATTACAGCGATAAGCATATTCTTCTGGTAGAGGACAATGAGCTGAATCGTGAGATTGCTACGGCCATTTTGGAAGAGACTGGTATGATAATCGACAGTGTAGAGGATGGTGATGTCGCGGTTGCGACTATCAACAGTGAGCCGGCGGATAAGTACGACCTGATTATTATGGATATTCAGATGCCGAGAATGGATGGCTATACCGCTACCAGAGAGATCAGAACCCTGGCAGATAACAAGAAGGCCAATATTCCTATTGTAGCCATGACCGCTAATGCTTTTGAAGAGGATAGGAAGAAGGCATTTGAGTCTGGCATGAATGGACACATTATCAAGCCAATCAGCATTGAAGCGATTGCAGAGGTGCTGGATGAAATATTTGCGGAGAAGAAGTAATACGATATGCTGAAATAGGAGGCACTTCATTTGGCAAAGAAAAAAGATAAAATAACTATCCGTTCCAGCGCGGCGGAATACCTGACATATGTTGCCTCTGTAGGCGATCAGCAGGACAGCATAGAAATGCGCTATGAGGATGAAAATATATGGTGGAATTAGAAGCAAATGCAAAGAAATAATGGAGCATCACAGAAAGGCAGAATGCAGATGGAATGGAAGGATGGAAGGGTTCGATGCCGCTGGGCAAATCCTAAGAACGAGCGATACATCCGTTATCATGATGAGGAATGGGGAGTTCCGGTTCATGACGATCAAAAACTATTTGAAATGTTGATACTGGAATGCTTCCAGGCAGGTCTGTCATGGGAATGTGTGCTTAATAAGCGGGATGCATTTTATGAAGCATTCGATGGATTCGACCTAGATGCGGTTTGTGCATATAATGACGAGAAGCTGGAGAGCTTGAGAAATAATCCCAGCATAATCCGCAATCGACTGAAGATACAGGCAGCAGTCACCAATGCACAGATATTTCGTGACATACAGCGAGAATATGGCAGCTTCGCAGAATATCTCTGGCACTGGACATCTGGGAAGGTAATTTGCGAAAGGGGACAGACGCATTCTGAACTGTCCGATGAAATCTCCAGAGATCTGAAGAAACGCGGCATGAAATTCGTCGGAACCACAGTAATCTATGCTTATCTGCAGGCTGTGGGCGTGATCTGTTCTCATGACGAGGGCTGCTTTCTGGCACATGATAATTGAACAGTGTAAGGATGTTATTTTTAATTTGCTCGAAATACCAAAGCCTTTCGGGGACTATACTATCAGCAGCACCGCCAAACAAATGAAGAGCAGAAGCTGTGGCTTTTTAATTAACAGTGTTCAACATCTGAATGTGCTGCACTCTTGAGAATCGCAGGTAATGAATTGTTTAAAACAAGGGAAAGGTAATTAATCGCCTGCTCTGGATCGCTGGCTGCGGATTACAATCAGCAATATGACGATAGCTGCAAATGCTGCACCTGCCGAGTCTATCATCACATCTTTAAACAGACACGCCCTACCGTCTACAAAAAGCTGGTGAAATTCATCTGTGGCTGCATATAATGTGGCAATCAGCCATCCTCCGATTATCAAGGGGATGACATTTTTTGACGTTAAGCATCTGCCGGCGGAGGATGCAGCAGACAGTGACCTGCCAATGCCAGAATCTGCAGCAGGCATGCATTTATTGGAATTTTTATCCTTGATACTCTTGCTATAGGACCAGATGAAGAGAGTGCAGATACATAAAGCACTCAATACCGCATATTCTGTGGCATGGGCACATTTGCGGACAGGATAATCTATGGATTCGGCATATGTCATCTGTTCTGCCTCCGGTTTGTCATCGAAACCAGGAACAAATATATGACCGACAACGAGACCCACGGATGTACTCATCTCGGATGAGTCATCTGCCGGTTGTGCAGAGAACCAGAATATAAGAGCCATCATGAATACTGTGGCAGCTGTTAGAATAATTCGAAGTGTTTTCATAACCTATATACTACAGATTTCCACCGGCAAATGCAAAGAATATTATGAAATTTTTGGTAGCTATTCATATCTGGCAATCATGTATGTTATAATCCGAATGTTTGAGGTCATACGGTGGCTGGAACAAATGAAAATATATATTGTCTAAGGGGGATAATCTGATGCCAAAAAGAAATGATATTCATAAAGTGCTCATAATCGGCTCTGGTCCTATAATAATCGGTCAGGCATGTGAGTTCGACTACTCAGGTACACAGGCATGCAAGGCGCTTCGAAAACTCGGATACGAGATCGTACTCGTTAATTCTAATCCGGCCACGATCATGACAGATCCGGAGATGGCAGATGTAACTTATATTGAGCCATTGAATGTCAAGAGGCTCGAGGCCATCATTGCCAAGGAGCGACCGGATGCGCTGCTTCCTAATCTGGGAGGTCAGTCAGGCCTTAATCTCAGTTCTGAATTATATAAAGCAGGAATTCTTGATAAATACAATGTTAAGGTAATCGGCGTTCAGGTTGACGCCATCGAAAGAGGCGAGGATCGAATCGAATTTAAAAATACCATGAACAGCCTCGGCATCGAGATGGCACGTTCAGAGGTATCCTACAGCGTTGACGAGGCATTGGCTATCGCTGACAGACTCGGATATCCTGTAGTTCTGCGTCCTGCATATACCATGGGCGGCGCCGGCGGCGGTCTGGTATATAACAGGGAAGAACTTAAGACCGTCTGCGCAAGAGGACTTCAGGCCAGTCTCGTAGGACAGGTTCTGGTAGAAGAGTCTATCCTCGGCTGGGAAGAGCTGGAGCTCGAAGTCGTAAGAGACTGCGAGGGCAATATGATCACAGTATGCTTCATCGAAAACATCGATCCGATGGGTGTGCATACAGGCGATTCCTTTTGTGCAGCACCGATGCTGACCATTTCAGAGAATGTTCAGAAGAGACTGCAGGAGCAGGCATATAAGATCGTGGATTCCGTCCAGGTAATCGGCGGCACGAATGTACAATTTGCTCATGATCCTGTAACTGACAGAATCGTAGTTATCGAGATTAATCCTAGAACCTCCAGATCTTCAGCCCTTGCGTCCAAGGCGACAGGATTCCCGATTGCATTGGTATCAGCCATGCTGGCAACTGGCCTTACTCTTAAGGATATTCCATGCGGCAAATATGGTACCCTGGATAAATACGTTCCGGACGGTGATTATGTTGTAATTAAATTTGCCAGATGGGCGTTTGAAAAATTCAAGGGAGTTCAGGACAAGTTGGGAACTCAGATGAGAGCCGTAGGCGAGGTCATGAGCATCGGCAAGAATTATAAGGAAGCCTTCCAGAAGGCTATAAGGAGCCTTGAAACTGGCAGATACGGCCTCGGTCATGCTAAGAATTTCGACACACTCAGCAAGGAAGAGCTGCTGGGCAAGCTGCATGAGCCATCCAGCGAGAGACATTTCATTATGTATGAAGCATTAAGAAAAGGCGCCTCTGTAGATGAAATATTCGAGCTTACACATGTTAAACGCTACTTCATCGAGCAGATGAAGGAGCTGGTAGAAGAGGAAGAAGCACTGATAGCAAATAAAGGCGAGGTGCCATCTGATGAGGCTCTTATCAAGGCTAAGAAGGATGGATTCTCTGATAAATATTTAAGTCAGATACTTGAAGTCCCGGAGAGTGATATCAGAAACAGAAGAAATCAGATCGGTATAGTCGAGGCGTGGGAAGGTGTGCATGTAAGCGGAACTCAAGATAGTGCATATTATTACTCGACATATAATGCTGAGGACAAGAATCCGGTGACAGATAAGCCGAAGGTAATGATCCTGGGCGGAGGACCTAACAGAATCGGACAGGGCATTGAGTTTGATTATTGCTGTGTTCATGCGGCTATGGCACTTAAGAAACTGGGATTCGAGACTATTATTGTAAACTGCAATCCTGAGACTGTTTCAACAGACTATGATACATCTGACAAGCTCTATTTCGAGCCGCTGACACTGGAGGATGTATTAAGCATTTACAATAAAGAGAAGCCGCTGGGTGTCATCGCACAGTTCGGCGGACAGACACCGCTTAATCTGGCAGCTGACCTCGAGAAAAATGGTGTCAAGATATTAGGAACATCACCTGCTATTATTGATCTGGCAGAGGACCGTGATCAGTTCCGTGCAGTAATGGATAAGCTGGGTATACCGATGCCAGAGGCAGGAATGGCCACAACAGTTGATGAGGCAATCGAGATTGCCAATAAGATCGGCTATCCTGTAATGGTCCGTCCTTCATATGTATTGGGCGGCCGCGGCATGGAGGTAGTATATGATGATGCCAGCATGACAGATTATATGAAGGCAGCCGTTGGTGTAACACCTGACAGACCGATCCTGATTGACAGATTCTTAAATCATGCACTTGAGTGCGAGGCTGATGCAATCAGCGATGGCACCAACGCATTTGTTCCTGCAGTAATGGAGCATATTGAGCTGGCAGGAATTCATTCAGGAGACTCCGCATGCATCATTCCATCAGCACATATCAGACCAGAGCATTTGGAGACGATTAAGGAATATACCAAGAAAATCGCAGAGGAGATGCATGTACGCGGTCTCATGAACATGCAGTATGCGATTGAAAATGACAAGGTATTCGTACTTGAGGCCAATCCTAGGGCATCGCGTACGGTTCCGCTGGTATCTAAGGTATGCAATATCCGCATGGTACCGCTGGCAACCGATATTGTTACAAATGAACTGACAGGACGCCCGTCACCGGTGCTTGAACTGAAGGAGAAGAATATTCCATATTATGGAGTGAAGGAAGCGGTATTCCCATTTAACATGTTCCCGGAGGTTGACCCGATCTTAGGACCAGAGATGCGTTCAACCGGTGAGGTTCTGGGACTTTCGGCTTCCTATGGCGAGGCATTTTATAAGGCACAGGAAGCTGCACAGTCTAAACTGCCGCTTTCCGGAACAGTTCTGATCTCGGTTAACAAGAAGTCTAAGCCAGAGGTTGTAGAGGTCGCACAGAAATTTGCCGATGACGGATTCAAGATTCTGGCAACAGGCGGTACCTATGACTTGATCGCAGGTGCAGGAATTGAGGCAACTAAGATTAAGAAGCTCTACGAGGGACGCCCGAATATTCTGGATTCCATCGCTAATGGCGAGATAGACCTGATCCTTAACACACCATCGGGTAAGGACAGTGCATATGATGACAGCTATTTGAGAAAGGCCGCCATCAAGAATAAGATTCCGTATATGACCACCATCGCGGCAGCCAGAGCGGCGGCAGAGGGCATTGGTTATATCCAGAAGAACGGCGACAGCGAGGTAAGGTCGCTGCAGGAGATACATAGTCTGATAAGTGAATGATCATAGCCGTATGTTGAGGCGCTCACATGGGCAAATGGGGAGCTTCATAGTTGCGTGTCATACATGATATTTTGAAAATATTGGCAGGTTTTTACTGAAAAAATCCAGTTCTGGGGTATTTTAAAAATAATAATACCCTGGAGCTGGAATTTTTGTGTATTTAGGATGCTGCAGCTTGCAATTGTCAGCTTGAATTTTTGAAATAAAGAAGTATAAAATAAGCCCTGGAGGCGGTATTATGACGAGAGATCTTACAAGCGGTTCCGTATGGAAGCATATAATTATTCTGGCGATTTCCATGACACTGGGAAATGCCATACAGCAGCTGTACAGTATGGTAGATACTGTCATTGTTGGGCAGGTGCTGGGAGAGCAGCCATTGGCAGGAGTTGGCTCGACGGCGAGCCTTAATTTTATGATAGTATTCTTCTGCATGGGAATATGCGCAGGCTGCGGCATTCCGGTGGCCAGAGAATTCGGCGCAGGCAATTATGCCTCGCTGAGAAAATACGTCACTAACTCTGTATGGGTATGCGCCGCATTCTGCGTTGTCATAACTGTACTTTCATGCATTTTCTGCGGCACATTCTTAAGATGGCTGTCCACACCGGATGAAATATTTGCATATGCCAGGGACTACATATTCGTTATATTCATAGGACTGGCATGCACCTTTTTCTATAATCTGCTGGCATCAGTCATAAGAGGTCTGGGCGATGCGAAGACCCCGCTTATCGCGCTGGTGATATCTTCGGTTGTAAATATCGGGCTTGATTTCGCATTTATGCTGTGGATTCCGATGGGCGTGGCTGGCGCCGCACTTGCGACAGTCATAGCACAAGGCTTATCGGGTTTATATTGCTTTATGGTGCTTAAGAGAAAATTCGATATATTAAAAATGCAGCCGGGTGAGTGGAAGCTCAACAAGATAGTAGTTAAGTCTCTGTGCAAATTAGGTGTCCCGATGGGATTTCAGTATTCGATCACAGCTATCGGACTGCTGGTGGTCCAGTCTGCCATAAATGGATTCGGTACAGCCGCCGTATCAGGCATGTCAGTTGCCAATAAGGTACGTCTCCTTATAGCATGTCCGCTGGATGCAATCGGCCAGATTATGACTCCATTTGCAGGGCAGAATCTGGGCGCAGGCCAGTTTAAACGTATCAAGGAGGGCCTGTGGAAGACTACGCTGCTGGGTCTGGGATGGTCAGTTCTTATAACGATTCCGTTTACACTTATAGCAGGCAGATCGATAGTCGGAATATTCCTGTCTGACCCTAGCGCAGACATAATAGAATATGCTTATACATATCTTATGTGCACCAATCTCTTTAATATCTTCCTTACACTTGTGAATGTATTCAGGTTTACTATCCAAGGCATGGGATATACCGGATTGTCCATGATATCCGGAGTCATGGAGACCGTTGGACGGGCATTTGCCGGCATAGTTCTGGCAAATGTCATGGGATACGAGGGTGCTGCACTGGGATCATCATTGGCATGGATACTGGCCGACTGTTTCCTGGTACCAGCGTTCTTCATATGCTACAAGAAGGTCAGCAGCAGGGGAGAGGCTGCTGTTTCGAAGCAGTAAATTATTCGGAATAATATTTGCAAAATTGAAAAAATGTACACATTAAAAATGCAGGCGTTTATACCTGCATTTTTGAGTTCCGATTAGTTTCGAATCATTATATGAATACCAGCTGCACCAGCAGCATATAGATAACTGTTCCTACTACTATGCTTAAGATGGTGTTGTGCTTCCACAGATGGAGGACGATAACGATCACACAGCTGATGAGCTCCGGCACGAACGTATTCACCGATGTGAATGAAACATTCTTAAGGCAGTAGACTATGAGCATGGCCATAACTGCATATGGCAGCAGGTTGCTTAAGTTTATGATGAACTGGGGGGCCTTTCTCCTGCCTCCGAATATTAGAAATGGAATCGCACGCAGGGCGATTGTTATCACCGCCATGATGGCGATGGCGACTATAAAATAAGTATTTCCAGTCATCGGCAGGTCTCCTTTTTCTTATTGATTCTTGCAAATATATCTGGCGCACACAGAACGATAATTATTGCGAACATCGTTGGAATAAGAAAATTGCTGACACCGAATACCAGTCTGCAAGCGATTGCACAGATTCCTCCGGCGATGGCAGGCCAGTGCTTCTTAGCCTCGCACCATTGATCTACGGCAACTGTGATAAACAGTGCAGTAAGTGAGAAGTCCATGCCAGTTGTATTGATATGTATCAGGCTTCCGGCCACAACTCCGATGAGGCTTCCTGCTACCCAATATATTTGATCAAAAAGAGATACTAGAAAATAGAATGAAGGATTATTATTGCGCTCGTCAGCGTCATCCTTACACAGGAGAGAATATGTTTCGTCGGTCAACGCGAAGATTAGATAAGGCTTCTTAGCCTTGGCATCCTTGTATTTGCCCAGCATGGATAATCCATATAGAAGATGTCTGGCATTCACTGCCAGGGAGGTAAATGCTATAGTTACAAGCCCTGCACCACCGCTTAAGAGCTCAATTGCGACATACTGTAGTGAGCCGGCGTAGACGAAGATACTTAATGCCAGCGGCCAGATAATCCCCAGTCCCTTCGAAACTGCCAGCATGCCGAATCCGGCGCCCAGCACCAGGTATCCGGCCAATACAGGGACAGACTTAAGAAAGGCGCGCCTTATAAGCCTTGCATCTGTGATTGATTTTCCATTTGAATTCATATCGATAAAACGTCCTAGATAAAATTTTAACGCTACGAATTCTAACGCATATGATTCTGGATAACAACAGTTAGTTAGGCATGGCGTATTGATACAGGTACATTGCAATCCGAAAAACCAAACTAAAACAGCCGAAAATACCTTGCATATATTGCCGATATTGATGAGATATTATAGAATATGTCACTAGAAACTAAGGGAAGTTGGTTCGTCTGTGCAGGCAGTGACAGGCGATGCCTTAATAACAAGGGCAGGTTAATTATGATCGACGATTTAATAATCCGTCAGATGACTATAGATGATTATGATGGCGTGATGTCTCTATGGATGACGATACGAGGATTTGGAATAAGAAGCATTGATGATTCTAGAGAAGGCGTCGAGAGGTTCCTTCTTAGAAATCCGAATACGAGTATTGTCGCCCAGTTAGGAGACGAGATAGTGGGCTCGATTCTATGCGGCCATGATGGCAGACAGGCATGTTTCTATCATGTATGCGTCAAGCAGGAATTAAGGCGCCACGGCATCGGTAAGGCCATGGCCATCACAGCCATGGATCAGCTGAGAAGAGAACATATAAATAAGATCACGCTGATCGCGTTCAAGAGTAATGAAGAGGGCAACTCCTTCTGGCAGAGAGTTAACTGGTCACTGAAGGATAATATCAACACCTATGAGTTCATCCTGAACGAAGATAATAATACTACCTTCAATAAGTAACAATTTTCAGAAAAAGTTCACAAAACCTTCGTTGACATTATAGGAAATATTTTTTTATACTCTGTTGCAAATGTCGGGAATCTAAGCGCACAGAGCTTTTTTTTCTGCGCATCAGACAAACGTCCTGACATAAAAGAAATCAAACAAAAATTTCAATAAAATATAAATATATTACCCAGGTTGGCAGATGTTGCTGCCAATCCGGGTGCATTGCTGATTCAGAGGAGAAAAACTATGCTTGAATTGAAGGATATCACTAAGGTCTATAAGACTGGCGGTGAGACAGTAGAGGCACTGAAGGGCATCAGCCTCAAGTTTAGGAAGAGTGAATTCGTATCTATATTAGGACA
This sequence comes from Anaerotignum sp., assembly GCA_963591145.1. GTDB lineage: Bacteria > Bacillota > Clostridia > Lachnospirales > Lachnospiraceae > RGIG5612. The sequence goes on from CAVARE010000005.1 coordinate 13,993, forward strand.
GTCAGGATGCGGCAAGACCACCATGCTTAATATAATAGGCGGGCTTGATAAATATACATCAGGCGACCTGGTTATTAATGGCAAATCTACCACACAATACAAGGACAGAGACTGGGATGCATACAGAAATCACTCCATAGGGTTCGTATTTCAGAGCTACAATCTGATACCGCATCAGACGGTTCTGCAGAATGTAGAGCTGGCGTTAACGCTGTCAGGCGTTAAGAAATCAGAACGCAAGAGAAGAGCAATCGAGGCTCTTGAGAAGGTAGGACTTAAGGACCAGATTAAGAAGAAACCAGCGGAAATGTCAGGCGGCCAGATGCAGCGTGTCGCAATCGCCCGTGCAATTGTAAATAATCCTGATATCATCCTGGCAGATGAGCCGACTGGCGCCCTGGATACAGAGACCAGTGTACAGGTAATGGAGATCCTGAAAGAGATTTCAGCTGACCGACTGGTCATAATGGTAACTCATAATCCGGAGCTGGCTGAGAAATATTCAACCAGAATCGTGCGCATGTTAGACGGCAGAATCACTGCCGATTCAATGCCTCTCACAGACGAGGAGGTCAAGGCTGCCGAAGCAGAAGACAAAGCATCTCAGACTGATAAGAAACAGAAGAAACCGTCTATGTCCCTCGGAACATCGTTCGGCTTATCCCTTAAGAACTTATTTACTAAGAAGAGAAGAACTGCACTCATAAGCTTCGCAGGCTCCATCGGTATAATCGGTATCGCGCTGATCTATGCTGTATCGAATGGTACCACAAATTATATAAACATTGTGCAGGAGCAGACTCTGTCGTCATATCCTATTTCACTGGAGGCGCAGTCAGTTGATATGTCGAGCCTGATCTCATCATTCATGGGAACGGCATCATCCGAGCAGGAGCATGATAATGATGCTGTATATCAGAAGGATATGCTGTATTCCATGGTCAATTCCATGGGCTCAATGGAGACCACAGAGAATGACCTCACATCATTTAAGGAATATTTAGAGGAGCAAATGGCTGACGAGACTACAGGTCTGGCAGATGCCATAACATCCGTTCAGTATAAATATGATCTGGATCTTCAGATTTATACAGAAAATGTTGACGGTGACATCATTGAGACAGATACTCAGCAGCTGGTAATGGATCTGATGACGAAAAATACCGGTGTCGATTTCTCATCACTTATTTCACTCACTGAATCCTCAACTCTGGGTGACAGTTACATGAGCACCGTTGAGAGCAGCTCTTCATTATGGACAGAGCTGCTGCCGGGAGATGACGGCGATCTTATAAGTGAAGCCTCTAAGGATCAATATGACCTCCTATACGGCAGCTGGCCGAACAGCTACGATGAAGTTGTAGTATTTGTGGATGAAAATAATGAGATCAGTGACCTGTGCCTGTATGCAATGGGTCTGAAGTCTAAAGAAGAAATGCAGTCTCTCATGGATGCTGCAATCGCAGAGACAACTATAGAATCAGAATCTCACAAGTGGACATATGAGGAACTGTGCGGACTGGAATTTAAGACAATCCTTAACAGCAGCTGCTATTCGTATGACGAAGAGAGCGGAACCTATAAGGATCTGAGAGAGACAGATACAGGCTTAAGATATCTCTATGACAACGGTCTTACTCTTAAGGTAGTAGGTGTAGTAAGACCGAACCAGGATGCAGTTTCTTCAACCAGCAGCAGCGCCATCGGTTACACGCATGCACTTACTGAATACGTAATTAACGAAGCACAAAATTCCGATATAGTTAAGGCACAGAAGGAAAATCCTGATGTTGATATCTTAACAGGTCTTAAATTTGCCGCAAATGAAAATACCCTTACCACAGAGAGCAAGGCTCAGGCGGTAAAGGATTATTTAGATTCATTAAGCGATTCGGAAAAGCTGGAGGCTCTTACGAAGATTCTTGCGACTCCATCTGATGATACGGTGAGTCAGATGCTGGACAGTGCGACTGACGGCATGACAAGAGATGATATCGTTAATACCATACTGTCTGGCATGGAATCACAGCTGGGTATGGATGAGAGCCAGGTTAAGTCATATCTTGATTCTATGAGTGATGAGGAATTAGAGGCAGCATACAAGGAGATGGTGCAGTCACAGATTACCTCGGAATATGCACAGAGCGCTTCATCCAGTGTAGAGGGTATGGACGAGACTCAGCAGATTGCCATGATGGAGCAGATGCTGGCATCGTATACAGATGATGATTATGCTGATCTGTATGATACATTGCTGGAGTTCTCAGACTCAACATATGAGGACAATCTGGTTAAGATGGGATGCATCGATTTGGATTCACCTTCAGGTATTAATATCTATGTTGAAACATTTGCCGATAAGGATACCATCGAGGCATTGATAGATACCTATAATTCAGGGGTCGATGACATTCATAAGATAACCTATACCGATTATGTCGGCCTCATAATGTCATCTGTTACAACGATTATTAATGCGATAACTTATGTCCTGATAGCATTTGTTGCGGTATCGCTGATAGTTTCTTCTATTATGATCGGTGTAATTACGCTGATCTCGGTTCAGGAGAGAACGAAGGAGATCGGTATACTGCGAGCCATCGGAGCATCGAAGCGAAATGTATCGAGTATGTTTAATGCCGAGACCCTGATAATCGGATTTATATCAGGCCTGGTCGGAATCGGTATCACGTATCTGTTCTGTATGTTGATAAATGCAGTTCTGCATGTACTTACGGGCATTAATTCGCTGTCTGCTAATCTTCCTGTCAGCACAGCTGCAATCCTCGTCGGAATCAGCATGCTGCTTACATTGATCGCGGGAATTATTCCTTCCAGCAGCGCTGCTAAGAAAGATCCTGTAGTTGCACTTAGAACAGAATAAAACAAAGCCATAGTAACTATTCAGTAACCATTCGCGGAAAGCTGTTCTGCATGGTTCTGGATAGTTACGAGTTGTAAAACTTTTAGCATATTTATCAAGAATTTTGCACGCCGCGGTTAACCGGATTGACCGCGTTAAATGCAAGTGTTACAATCCCTCTATCTGAAATTTAATATGAAATGTAGCGTGAAGGTGTCATGTGCGTAAGGCACGGATGAAAAGGGAATCTGGTGCAAATCCAGAGCGGTTACAGCCACTGTAAATGGGAGCTGAATTGAATTGATCGGCAGCCGCTGATCAGACTCACTGGGTAACTGGGAAGAGCAATGAAGCAATGAACTAAGTCAGGAGACCTGCCTTTAACGTGGAATTTTTAATCTGCTGTTTTATGGATTAAACTTCTGACATTTGGTATGTTTCTGTGAGATAGAAGTATACATATTAAGAAAGAAGCTAAGGCCGCTGCAGAGCGGTCGTTTTTATGTCTGCGCATCGGTACTTTTTATATTTATTTTCAGAAAAAAACAGAAAAGAGGAAAATAAAATGAAAAAACTTATGGTAACTCTTCTCGCAGGCGTGATGGCAGTTTCTATGCTGGCTACAACAGCATTTGCCGGAGAAGCATCTGCAGAAGATCAGGCGGCAGCTGATAATGTAGCATCTCTTATTGATGCTATCTATGTTCAGGAGAGAACTGATGAAACAGACGAGCAGTGTGCAGCTGCTAAGGAAGCATGGGATGCGCTCACAGATGAACAGAAGGAGTTAGTTGAAGGTGAGAACGCTGATCCTGATTATTTCGGAAGAGATACAGGTGATGCTTCACTGGATGATGCAAGAAATCAGGACGAGATCGGTGAAAATGAGATCCTCGTTGTAAGCTTCGGCACATCATTTAATGACAGTCGTGTAGAGGATATTAAGGGTATTGAAGATGCAATCCAGGCTGCATATCCTGATTGGTCAGTAAGAAGAGCCTTCACAGCTCAGATCATCATCAACCATATTGAAGCAAGAGATGGTGAAAATATCGACAATATGACACAGGCTCTTGAGCGTGCAGTAAGCAATGGCGTTAAGAATCTGGTTGTTCAGCCTACACATCTGATGCATGGTGCTGAATATGATGAAATGTGCGAGGCTATCGCTGAATATGAAGATCAGTTCGAGTCAGTTGCTATCGCAGAGCCTCTGTTAGGTGAGGTTGGAACAGATGCAACAGTTATTAACGATGACAAGAAGGCAGTTGCAGAGGATATCGTAGCTGCAGCATTAGAAGAAGGCGGATATGAATCACTGGAGGCAGCAGCTGAAGAAGGCGTTGCATTCGTATTCATGGGACATGGAACATCACATTCTGCTAAGGTAAGCTATAGCCAGATGGCAACACAGATGTCTGATCTGGGATATTCAAATGTATTCATCGGAACAGTTGAAGGCGAACCGGAAGAAACATCATGTGAATCAGTTATCGAGTTAGTTAAGGAAGCCGGATATACAACAGTCGTTCTTCGTCCTCTGATGGTTGTTGCAGGCGATCATGCTAATAATGACATGGCAGGCGATGATGATGACTCATGGAAGTCAATGTTTACAGAAGCAGGCTTTACAGTATCTACACAGATCAGTGGTTTAGGAAGAATTGAAGCTGTTCAGCAGATATATGTTGAACATACAGCAGCTGCAATTGATTCTATTACAAAATAAAAACTAACCTTCCTATAGTTAATTTTTGTTGGCACTGTCTGGCTTCGTTCAGGCAGTGCCAATTGTAGCAAGACGGCATTAGAAACGTTATGCAAATCTAGGTCACGTGCCGTGAACCTCGGCATGCAGAGCGACAGCTCGGAATGCGAAGTCAGGCTCAGCTGCGGGAGTGCTACATGCACGTAGCAGCTGGCTTTTAGTCAGGGAGCTGCGCCGTCCCGGCACGTGCAAATGTTGTCAATATTTTGTGTGTCTGAAATAGATGAAAAAGGAGAAGACTATGAAAAAATTACTTACAGCAGCTATTGCTGCAATTATGTCATTGACGATGCTGATGCCATGTATGGCAGCAGAAGAGAGTACATCTGATACATTGGCAGATGGAATCTATTATGTTGAATTTGACACAGACAGCTCCATGTTCCATGTAAATGAAACTGACGATGGCAAGGGAATCATGGTTGTGGATGATGGTGAGATGACTGTTCATGTAAGTCTCGCAGGAACCGGATATATTAATGTTTATCTGGGACTGGCAGCAGATGCTAAGGAAGCCAGCGAGAAGGAGATAATACAGCCTACAACTGACAGGGTTACATATAGTGACGGACTGACAGAGGAAGTATATGGCTTTAATATCCCTGTACCTGTTCTGGATGAAGAATATGATGTAGCACTTTTGGGCAAAAAGAGCCAGGAATGGAAGGATCATAAGGTATCGGTTTCAGATCCTGAACCTTATGCAGATGCTGCTACAGTAGAAGATCTGGGTCTTGAAGATGGCAAATACAGAGCAGAGCTTATATTTACCGGCGGATCAGGCAAGGCTTATATCGCATCTCCATGTGAATTAGAAGTAGCGGATGGCGAGGCTTATGCAACTGTTCAGTGGAGCAGCGAGAAATATGACTATATGTTAGTAGGCGGTGAGAAGTATATTCCAGATTCTACAGAGGGCGGATCAACATTTACAATCCCTGTAGAGACATTTAACTCTATATTAGAAGTAGTTGGCGATACTACAGCCATGGGTGAGCCACACGAGATTGAATATTCATTAGTATTCCTGGCAGACAGCGTTGAGGCCGCAGAATAAGCTGCAATTAACGTGCAGTGAATACAAAGCGACGAAGGGAAATATATGAGGGGTATTTTATACGGAGTTGGAATCGGTCCGGGAGATCCGGAGCTGCTGACAGTAAAGGCAATCAGAATATTGAATGAAGCGGATGTTATAGTTTTCCCGGGAGAAGTGCCTGAGAAAACTATAGCCTGGAGTATCATACATTCTGTTGTGAATCTGGAAGGCAGGGAATTGGTGGGAATACCATTTCCAATGACCAAGGACAGAATGGCTCTGGATGAGAATCATAAGAATGGCGCCAGAGTTATAAGACAATATCTTGACCAAGGACTAAATGTGGCATTTCCAACTCTGGGCGACCCTTCAGTATATTCTACGTTTACATATGTTAATAAAATTCTTAAAGAAGATGGATATGACACCCGGGTGATACCGGGCATACCATCTTTTTGTGCTGCTGCGGCCAGAATCAACGAGCCGCTGGGAGAGGAGCATGAGCAGATTCATATCATCCCATCGTCATATGATATAGAGAATGCTCTGAATCTGCCAGGCACTAAGGTGCTGATGAAGGCAGGCAGGAAGATAGGATATGTTATTGATGATGTGAACAAAAAGGGACTTAAGATGATACTGGCAGAAAATATCGGTATGCCGGAGGAGAAGATTGTTTATAATCCGACTGCAGATATTGAGGCTGGGTATTATACACAGATTATCATTAAGGATAATGTGAGGTGAGCTAAAATGACCAGAAAATTCAAGAAAACGATGCTATGCATGGTAACGGCTGTATTGACGTTCGGGATGATCATGCCTGCAGCGGCAAATGATAAAACCCTGCAGAAGGCAGAGTATAAGGTACTTACTGCTTCTGCAGATGACACATCGTCTGATGCGCAAGACGAAACTGCCTCGGACAGCACAACAGATATAGTAGATAATTCTACAACCTTGGCTGATGGTTCATATATACCGGATAGTTTCTCATTTTCCGGAGGAACAGGAAAGGTTAAGATAACCTGCACATCTGTAAGGGTTGAAGATGGTCTGGCATATGCTGAAATTAGATTCTCCAGCAGCAAGTACGGATATGTGAAGGCCGATGCAGAGACTTATTATCCGCTGTCAACTGATGACGGTTCGGTATTTGAAATCCCAATAGAACTTAATAAAAATAATAAGATACTGGGAATGACGTCAGCCATGTCTTCAGCTCATGAGATTGAATATACAATATATGTATATATCCGTGATGCAGGGTCAGGTCAGGCAGCAGATACCGCCGAAGTCTCTGAATCTGATAATGCGTCTATTGCAGCAGATGATTCTGAATCAAGCCGCAGTAAGGATACTGCACCAGAGATAGTCGGACTTACAGCCTCAGATCAGGAAAGTGTGATCACACCATATCTTAAGCTGTATTACTACGAGAATGATATTACATATGTCGAGATAGACATATCCGACACAGATGCATTGGCAGAAGAGGCGGATATATTAGAAGCTGCAGGCGCAGAAACAGGAATCTATCAAAATGAGATTCTTAAATATCTCATCGTCCCAGAGGATACCGAGATTCCTGCAGGACTTGAGAAGGAAATGATCATTATCAGCCTTCCTAAAGAGCATATCTATATGCAGTCTGAGGCAGCTGAAGATATTATAGAAACATTGAATGCAGATATCATAGCAGATGATATAGAGGGAAATTATGAAGAGCCTGACTATAAGGACATGATAAAAGATTTAGTAGATCTTGTAGTAGTATCATCAGAATATCTTAGGTCATCAGACGACAGGTCGGCATCAGAAACAAGTGCTCTTTATAATACATTTACAGACAGAATGCAGACGTTGGGAATACCAGTTTTAATCGACAGATACCCAGACGCTTCTGATGAAGAAGAGCAGGAGGCATGGAGGATTCTCTATAGCAATATATTAGCAGTGACCTTAACTGAATGAAGGTAAAATTCTTAAATGACATTATGAAAAATCAAATAAACAGGATAATATCAATATTGCTGCTTGCGATTGTATGCATGTCAGGCAGTGCATTTGCTGGCGAGACAGATGACACGGAGGCTCTGACAGAGGCACCGACGCTGGAAGACCATGCTTTTGTTGCTGAGACGGAGCTATTGTATGCGGAGAATTTCTGCATATACAATTACGAGGATGGATATTCTGTAATAGATATTCCAGGCAGTGGTACATATATCGTAGTTCCTGAAGGCGGTGAGGTGCCTGCAGGAGCAGAGGATATGATCGTGCTTCAGAAGCCTCTGGACAACATATATCTTGCTGCCAGCTCGGCCATGTCACTGTTTAGTGCCGTAGATGCAGTTGATCATATCAGACTCTCGGGTCTGGATGAATCAGGCTGGTACATTGCTGCTGCAGCAGAGGCCATGCAGGCTGGTGATATGATTTATGCCGGCAAATACAGTGAGCCAGATTATGAGCTTCTTATCAGCGAGGATTGCGATCTGGCTATTGAATCGACCATGATCTTTCATACTCCTAAGGTCAAGGAGATGATAGAAGATCTGGATATTCCGGTACTTGTTGACAGATCAAGCTATGAGAGTCATCCGCTGGGCAGAACGGAATGGATCAAGCTATATGCGGTGCTCGTGGATAAACAGGAAGAAGCTGAGAGCTTCTTTAATGAACAGGCACAGGTAATTGAAGATCTTGAGGATACGGAAAATATCGGCAAAACGGTAGCATTTTTCTATATCAATACCGACGGTTCAGTGGTAATAAGAAGCCCTGAGGATTATATCCCTAGGATGATTGAGATAGGCGGAGGTATATATGCGTTCTCTGATATTGAGACTACCACCAGCGCCACATCATTTTCAATCACCATGGAAGAATTCTATGCGACAGCCTGTGAGACAGATTACCTGATCTATAACGGCTCCATTGAAGGCGAGATAACCAGCGCTGATGAATTGATACAGAAGGATTCACTATTTGCCGATATGAAGGCAGTGAAGGAAGGTCATGTCTGGACGGTAGGCCGGGAATTCTATCAGTCAACAGATATTGTAGGACAGCTGATCAAGGATGTTAATCTGATGCTGTCGGGCGCGGATGACAGTCAGATGACATTTTTAAGAAAAGTCGATTAATTTTCTATGGATAATAATGCTTATAATTCTTTGTTTGCCCGGGGAAATGCCAGGCGCAGACTGAGATATACAATAGTGATCGCGGCGCTGGCAGTGAGCTTTATTGTGATCGTGATATTAAATATTAATACAGGAAGCACGAGGATTGCGGTATCCGATATCCTTAGGATTATTTTCACCGGGCAGGGCGAGGCAAGCCAGGTTAATATCATATGGAAGATAAGGCTTCCCCGTATAATAATGTCAGCGATCTTAGGCGGTGCGCTGTCGCTGTCAGGATTTCTGCTGCAGACTTTTTTTGAAAATCCTATAGCCGGCCCCTTTGTACTGGGAATATCATCAGGAGCCAAGATGATGGTAGCACTTGCAATGATATATTTTATGCAAATGTATACCTCGGTTTCTTCGTATGTGCTGATCATTGCAGCATTTATAGGTGCGCTTCTGTCCATAGGATTTGTTTTACTATTTTCCAAACGCATCCGAAATATGGCGACTCTGCTGGTTGCGGGAATCATGATCGGATATATATGCTCAGCGATCACGGATTTTATAGTTACATTTGCCGCTGATTCTGATATCGTAAATCTGCATAATTGGTCGAAGGGAAGCTTCTCAGGCATGAACTGGAGTAATGTGCAGGTGGCGGCAATAGTGATCGGCATTGCATTCGTGTTATGCTTCTTCCTGGCCAAGCCAATAGGTGCATATCAGTTAGGTGAGTCTTATGCCCAGAGCATGGGCGTAAATATCAGGCTCTTCAGAGTGATACTGATAATCCTTTCTAGTGTGCTGGCAGCAACGGTAACAGCATTTGCAGGTCCTATATCATTCGTGGGAATCGCGGTGCCGTTCCTGATAAAAAGATGCCTTAATACATCTAAGCCTCTCGTGGTCATCCCGACGACATTCCTGGGCGGCGCAGTATTTTGCATGGTCTGCGACCTGATTGCGCGAATCGCATTTTCGCCGACGGAGCTTAATATAAGCACGGTGACATCTATATTCGGCGCGCCGGTAGTTATATTCATGATGCTTAAGAGAGCAGGCAAAAGAAAGTAGGAAAATGCATGGCACAGCCTTATGTACAATTCGATAATCTGACTGTCGGATATAATAAAGTTCCTGTTATATCCAATATGAATCTGGAGATAAATAAGGGTGAAATAGTCGCACTGATAGGCCCAAATGGCGCCGGCAAATCCACTATCCTTAAGAGCATGTCCAGATCCCTGGAGTTGATCGGTGGACACATATATATAGATGGCAGGGAATTACGGGAGTATTCATATAAGGAGCTGTCTAAAAAAATGGCTGTTATTCTCACGGATAAGATCAAGTCTGAGCTCCTTACCTGTCGTGATATAGTATCCACAGGCAGATATCCTTATACCGGGCGGCTGGGTCTGCTGACGGCTGAGGATGAGAAGATTGTTACAGAGGCCATGCAGTCGGTAAATGCATTAGAGCTATCAGAGTGCGATTTTAATGAAATAAGTGACGGTCAGAAGCAGCGGGTGCTGCTGGCCAGGGCAATCGCCCAGGAACCTGAGATAATTCTGTTAGATGAGCCTACATCATTTCTTGATGTAAGATATAAATTAGAGCTTCTGTCAATTCTTACGAGGATGGCTCATGAGAAAAATATAACGGTGGTTACATCCCTGCATGAGATAGATTTGGCAGAGAAGGCAGCAGATAAGATTGTCACCATAAAGGGAGATCAGGTATTTGCCAGCGGCACGCCGGAGGAGATATTTAAGGAAGAAAATATAAGATCTCTATATGATATTGATAATGGATATTTCGATCCGCTGATGGGAAATATTGAGCTGCAGCGGCCTGAAGGCGATAAGCCCAGGGCATTTGTAATCGCAGGGCATGGCATGGGAATTCCCGTTTATAGAAAGCTTCAGAAGAATAATATAGCATTTGCAACGGGTATATTCTCGGAAGGCGATATAGACTACAGGCTGGCCAGACTTTATGCGGTTCAGATGATCACATCCGAGACTTCAGGAAATAAATGCTGCATCGACGCATGCGAGAAGCTGATGCGGGAATGCGAATACATAATCGATGCAGGAGCAGATACTCCTGATGCAAGGAAGCTCAGGCAATTGGCAGATCAGATGGGCAGATTAATACTGGCTGAGGAACTGGATGAGAAGCTTGCGCCAGATTTTTGAACCTTTCGCCCCTGGTATCAAATAAGGAAAATAAAATGACAGCAAATATTCCGAGAGTCATCCTGGCAGGAACGAACAGCGGCTGTGGTAAGACCACGGTCACATGTGCCCTGCTTAAGGCGCTGGTGAATAGAAAATTAAATACTGTATCATTTAAATGCGGACCTGATTACATAGATCCGATGTTTCACAGTAGCATAACAGGCTCGGTATGCGGCAATCTGGATTCTTTTTTCTTCGATGAGAATACGCTTAAATGCCTTCTTGCAGAGGATTCTGAGGGACATGACATCAGCATTATCGAAGGCGTCATGGGATATTATGACGGATTAGAATTAAGCTCCTTCAGAGCCAGCACCTACGAGATCGCGAGGCTGACCGATACGCCGTCCATCCTGGTAGTCGGAGCCAGAGGCGCGTCACTGTCGGTACTGGCAACCATAGAAGGATTTCTTAATTTCAGCCGAAATGAAGACAGTAATATCCGTGCAGTAATCTTAAATCAATGCACGCAGACGACATATAAGATTCTGGCAGATGAGATAATCAGAAGATTCGAAGGCAGGATAAAACCGCTGGGATTCATGCCGGTTATGCCAGACTGTTCACTGGAGAGCAGACATCTGGGACTTATTACGGCAGCGGAGGTTACAGACCTTAATGAGAAGCTTCAGAGGCTCGCTGAACAGGCGGAGCAGACTATAGATATCGATGGCATAATCAGCATTGCGCAGGACGCCCCGAATCTGGATATCGAACCTGTCAAATTGCCACATGCGCCACGCAAGGTAAGCAGTTCTACTGATACATTAAATGATGGTCAGCCTGCGCGTGCTGTGAACCTCGGCGTGCAGCCACTGTTCGAAAACGCCTGCGCTGATTGTTTTCTCGCAGTGGCCGCGCCGTCCCAGCACGCTTCAGTACTGACAAGTGCCTGTAAAGCACGGGAACAAGATAGACCCACAATTACGGTAAGGATAGCAATTGCCCGTGATAATGCCTTCTGCTTCTATTACGAGGACAGTCTGAGGCTGTTAGAGAAGCTGGGCGCAGAGCTGGTGCCGTTTAGTCCACTAAATGACAGTCATCTTCCATCTGATATACATGGCATATATCTGGGCGGCGGTTATCCTGAGCTTTATGCTGAGAAGTTGAGCAGTAATAAGACGATGTTAGATGAAATAGGCACAGCGTTGTCCAATAAGCTTCCATGTATCGCAGAATGCGGCGGATTCATGTATCTGACAGAGCAGATAGCAGATTATCCTATGGTAGGATTTCTTAAGGGCAGCTGCTATGATACTGGCAGATTAAGTCGTTTCGGATATATTAATATTGTGGCGGAACATGACGGACTTCTGTGTAAGCGTGGTCAGAGTATAGCCGCACATGAATTTCATCATTGGGACTGCGATAATACAGGAGACTCATTTAAGGCCATTAAGCCGTCAGGCAGATTATGGCCTGCGATAATAATGACAGACAGCCTGTATGCCGGATATCCGCATTTTCATTTTTATGCCAATCCTGAGTTCGCCTGGAATTTCTATAGAGCATGCAGTGATTATGCCGATCAAGTCCAGCATTGAATAATTTTCAGCAAACATGGACTGCACCGTGCCGTGAACCTCGGCATGCAGTCATTGGAAGACTTATTCATAACACATCTTATACAGGTAGCTGCGCCATCCTGGCATGCGCAAGTTGGCAGCTTTTTCACAATGCGGATAGGAGATTATAATATAATTGCTATGATAGAAAACATTAAACCAATGGATATAGAGAAGCGCAGCTTCGAGATAATAACTGAGATTCTGGGAGGCAGGCAGCTGGATCCTGAGAATGAACTTGTGATAAAGCGTGCGATACATACAACCGCAGACTTTGATTATGCGGATAATCTTGTATTCTCGGAACATGCCGTAACGAAGGGAATCGAGGCTCTTAAGAGTGGCTGCGATATCGTAACTGATACGCAGATGGCCAGATCCGGCATTAATAAGACGATCTTAGGACGCCTGGGCGGCGAGGTTCACTGCTTTATGTCAGATGCTGATGTGGCAGATAAGGCTAAGAAACTGGGTGTTACCAGGGCATATGTATCCATGAAGAAGGCAGCGGAGCTTAATAAGCCACTGATATTTGCTATAGGAAATGCTCCGACAGCACTGGTTGCCCTGAAGGAGCTTATGGATGAAGGTAAGCTAAAGCCAGAACTCATAATCGGAGTCCCGGTAGGATTTGTAAATGTGGTTGAGAGCAAGGAGCTGATAATCGCATCAGATGTACCTTATATTGTGGCCAGAGGCAGAAAAGGCGGCAGCAATGTTGCGGCAGCCATATGCAATGCCATGCTGTATCAGATAACGAGATAATGATGGAAGAATTTGTCATTAAAAATGGGAAAAAGTTAAGGCTTGGATATACAACAGGTTCATGCGCGGCAGCCGCTGCTAAGGCGGCTGCGTGGATGCTGCTTACAGGGACGACGCTCAAGCATATAGGCATTCATACACCTAAGGGTGTTGATCTGAAGCTGGATGTGCTTGACATTAAGAAGACCGACGACTCTGTCAGCTGCGCTATCGAGAAGGATTCAGGCGACGATCCGGATATAACGAGGGGAACATACATATATGCCTTAGTGAGCAGATGTCATGAGCCAGGTATTACGATCGATGGCGGTGAAGGCATAGGAAGAGTTACGAAGAAGGGGCTCAATCAGCCCGTCGGCGCGGCCGCTATTAATTCTGTCCCGAGGCAAATGATAACGGAGAACCTGGAGGAGGTTATCAAAACGACCGATTATCATGGAGGCTTGAAGGTTATAATCTCAGCGCCTGATGGTGAGCAGTTGGCTCAGAAAACCTTTAATCCACGGCTGGGCATAATAGGCGGCATATCGATACTCGGAACTACCGGAATAGTCGAGCCTATGAGCGAGCAGGCGCTGGTAGATACGATTGAAGTTGAATTAAAGCAGCGGCGCTCAGAGGGAGCCAGATATGTGCTCCTGACGCCAGGCAATTACGGAGCGGACTATATCAGGGATCATATACATATGGATCCGGCCATGGCGGTTATGACTTCTAATTTTATAGGAGACACGCTGGAGATATGCGTCAGGTTAGGATTCGAAGGTGCGCTCTTAGTCGGACATATAGGCAAGCTGGTCAAATTAGCAGGGGGAATGATGAATACACATTCCAAGTATGGCGACTGTAGGATGGAGATAATGACAGCCATCTCCGCGGCAAATGGTCTGCCAGCTTATAAGGCAACAGAAATGCTGGACTGCGCCACCTGCGACGATGCATTAAGAATCCTGAAAGAAGAGAATCTGGATCAAATCGTACTGGATAAGCTGCAGAAGAGAATTGAATTTATATTAGATAATAAAGTACATGGCGAGATGAAAACAGCAGCGATACTGTTCTCCAGAGAATATGGCTTCCTGTGCCAGACACAAGGTACACAGGAACTGTTGGGGAAAATCAGAAGCACATAAAAAATATCGTTTTCGAGCAGTGGCCGCATGCCGAGGTTCACGGCACGGGATAGAAAACGTAGATTAAGGTCGGAGGAAAGACGAATGGTACACTTTGTAGGCGCAGGAAGCGGCGCCGTTGATCTGATAACTGTAAGAGGAGCCAGGCTGTTGGAAGCAGCCGACGTGATCATATATGCAGGCTCACTGGTAAATCCTGAGCTTCTAAATTATGCGCGGAAGGACTGCAGAATATATAACAGTGCCGAGATGACCCTGGAGCAGGTTATAGATACTATAAAGGAAGCTGAGGATAAGGGACTTACAACCGTAAGACTTCATACCGGTGATTCCAGCATCTATGGGGCTGTAAGAGAGCAGTTCGACGAATTGGATAAACTCGGGATTGAATATGATGTATGCCCGGGGGTCAGCTCCTTCTGCGGTGCTGCTGCGGCACTTAAGACAGAATATACCCTGCCGGATGTAAGTCAGACTGTTATCATAACCAGGACTGCAGGGAGAACACCTGTTCCTGATAGGGAGTCAATCAGGAACCTGGCATCGCATCAGTCTACAATGGTGTTGTTCTTAAGCACCTCACTTACTGAAAAGCTGCAGTCAGACCTTATGGAGGGCGGATATCCTGAGGATACCCCGGTGGCCATAGTCTATAAGGCTACATGGCCGGAACAGAAGATCTTCAGATGCACAGTAGGCTCACTTCATGAGACAGTGACATCCAATGGACTTACGAAGACCTCCCTTATCATAGTAGGAAACTGCATGGGAGATAAATATTTGAGGTCACTTCTGTATCATCCTGAATTCACAACAGAATTCAGGCAGGGACATAAGCCATGTGAGGAGTGTAAATGAGAGCCGCAATATTTGCCTACAGCAAGCAAGGATGCAAGACCGCGAGTATAGCACGGGATTACTTGACAAAACTAGAGGCGACATCAAAACAAACGAAGGCTTCTTCAAATGGTGATTCCATTATAATCTATACACTCAGCAAGTTTCTTGATTTTGATAAGGATATGTCAGAGAGCGCTGATTATGCCAGATTATTCAATGAAAATGATGTTCTGATATTTATCGGGGCATGCGGCATCGCGGTAAGAAAGATCGCGCCATACGTTAAGGACAAGCGCACAGATCCTGCGGTCATATGTATAGATGAACTGGGCACTTACGTTATACCCATCCTGTCAGGTCATATAGGTGGGGCAAATGATATCGCCAGATACCTGGCGGGGCAGATGAACAGCATCGCTGCGATCACGACAGCCACAGATATTAATGGCAGATTCTCGGTGGACAGCTGGGCATCTAAGAACGGCCTTATAATTGATGACATGAAGGCGGCTAAAGAGGTTTCTGCTGCGATTCTTGAGCGGGACGTGCCGCTGCTGAGTGATTTTGAGATCACAGGAGGTCTTCCTGCAGGCATCAGATTATCTGGGAATGACGATGCTGCATGTGAGGATCAAAATGATATTGGAATATACATTAGCTGCAGCACGAAGAAGCCTTTTTCCAGGACATTAAGCCTGATTCCCAGGATAATCCATCTGGGAATCGGCTGCAGAAAAGGAACTGCAGAGGCCGATATAAGGGCAGCAATAGAGAATGTCCTGTCCGAGAATAATATAGATATAAGATCAGTTAAATGTATCGCATCAATTGACATCAAATCGGATGAAAGAGGCTTATTAGATTATGCTGCATATATGAATCTGCCGGTAAGCTTTTATTCCGCACAGGAGCTGAACAGCGTAAATGGTGATTTTACACCCTCGGAATTTGTCAAGAGCGTAACAGGAGTGGATAACGTATGCGAGCGGTCGGCTATGATAGGCGCTGAGCATTTACTGATCAGAAAGAGTGCTGCAAATGGAGTTACAGTTGCAGCTGCGATGGAACATTTGGAGGTAAATTTTGGGTAAGGTAGTAGTTGTGGGAATAGGACCCGGACGATATGAAGACATGACTATAAGAGCCGATGAGGCGCTTAAGGAATGTGATGCGATCATAGGATATAATGTATATGTGGATCTGGTTAAGGAGAGATATCCTGATAAGGAATTCGTTACTACTCCCATGACCAGAGAGGCGCAGAGATGCCAGATAGCCATTGATATGGCGCTGGAAGGGAAAAATACTGCCATGGTTTGCTCCGGCGACAGCGGAATATATGGCATGGCGGCTCTTGTATATGAATTAAGAGGTGAGAATAAGGAGCCTGAGATAGAAGTAATCCCGGGACTTACGGCGGCATGCAGCGGAGCAGCATTATTGGGCGCGCCGCTTACCCATGATTTTGCGGTAATAAGCCTGAGCGACAGACTCACAAGCTGGGAGAAGATAGAAGCAAGACTTAGGGCAGCCGCATCTGCGGATCTTTCTATCGTGCTGTATAATCCGTCCAGTAAGGGGCGTCCGGATTATCTTAAAAGAGCCTGTGATATCCTGCTGGAGATTCTGCCCGCAGACAGGCCATGTGCCATTGCGCAGTATATAGGAAGAGAAGGACAGAACAGACGCATGCTCACTCTGGGGCAGCTTAGGGATACAGAGGCTGATATGTTCTGTACGGTATTTATTGGAAATAAGATGACGAGGATGATAGCCGGCAACATGGTTACGCCTAGGGGATATAGAAATGTATAACATCTGTGTTTTTGCAGGCACCACCGAAGGCCGCAGGATAATTGAATTCCTGAGCCATCAGGATGTTAAGGTCACAGCCTGTGTTGCAACAGAATATGGTAAGGAACTGCTGACGCCGGCAGACAATCTGGACATATCCGCCAGGCGCCTTCCTGTAGATGAGATAATTAAGCTGTTCGAAACAGAGCACTTTAATCTGGTGATAGATGCGACCCATCCATATGCGCAGTCGATCACCGAGAGCATAGCATCCGCATGCGGCAAATGTAATATCAGATATATCAGATTGATAAGAGCTGAATCTAAAATTATAGATTCAGCGGCTGATGTTCAGCTGCAGTCCATAGCTCAAAATAAAGCAGGCAGTCTGGTAAATGTAATTTTTGTATCAGATGCCGGGGAGGCTGCCAAATTCTTAAATACCTGCGAGGGCAATATATTATTAACAACAGGCAGCAAGGAAATAGCAAAATTCTCGCAGATAGATGGATTCGCTGACAGAGTCTATGCCAGGGTTCTTCCTATGGAGGATTCCATCAGGCTATGCAGGGAAGCAGGCCTTAAACCTGCGCATATATTAGCAATGCAGGGACCATTTTCTGAGGAAATGGACATGGCGATGCTGAGGTTCGTGTCTGCAGGCTGGATGGTGACTAAGGACGGCGGCACAGCAGGCGGATTTGAAGAAAAGGTAATAGCGGCTCGCAGGATGGGCGTTGGGATAGTTGTAATAGGAAGACCGAAGCAGCGGGATGGCATCTCATATCAGCAGACGATCAGGCTTCTGGAGGCAGAATATGGCTGCAGATGCATACCGAATGTATCAATTATCGGAATAGGACCTGGAAGTAAGAATCTTATGACGAAAGAGGCGTCAGACGATTTGCAAAATGCCGACTGTGTCATCGGCGCCAGGAGGATGATTGAGGCAGTTTTAAGGCAGGGGCAGGCTTCCTATGAAGCTATCGCACCAGGTGACATTGCAGCCTTCATACATGAGCATCGTGAATTTATGGACTATGCAGTTGTGATGTCTGGCGATACAGGATTTTTTAGCGGAACTAAGAAGCTGCTGCCGCTTCTGGACAATTGCTCTGTGCGAGTGCTTCCTGGAATCAGTTCTCTTTCTTATATATGCTCTAGGCTGGGCAGGTCATATGATGATATTAAGATAGTAAGTCTTCACGGGCGTGAGCATGATATTGTTTCAGACGTGAGCAGAAATGAGAAAGTATTTGCCCTTACTGCAGGCAAAACTGGTGTGAATGATATCTGCCAGTCACTTATAGAGGCAGGATATGACGATGTGATCATAAGTGTAGGGGAGAGATTAAGCTATCCTGAGGAGCGGATCTCAACAGGAACTGCTGCTCAGCTGACCGGTAATGAGTTTGATCCCCTGAGCGTGGTGCTTATAGAGAATAATCATCCTGACAGAATAGTAACTCATGGCATAGAAGACGATGAGTTCATAAGAAATGAAGATGGCAAGGCAGTAGTTCCCATGACTAAGAGCGAGGTGCGTTCGGTGGCATTGTCGAAGCTTCAGCTTACGAGTCATTCGATATGCTGGGATATTGGAGCCGGCACAGGCTCGGTTGCCATTGAGATGGCACTTCAGGCTGAAAGTGGACATGTATATGCGATAGAGAGAAGGTCAGATGCCATCTCGCTTCTGAATAAGAATATGAAGCATTTTCATGTGCATAATATGTCTATCGTAGAGGGCGTGGCACCTGCAGACTGCAGTGATCTTCCTGCGCCTACGCATGCATTTATCGGAGGCAGCTCAGGAAACATGAAGGATATCATAGAGCTGCTGGTCGAGAAAAATCCGGATGTGCGGATCGTTGCGACGGCCGTTACTTTAGAGTCGGCAGCGGAGCTTGCAGGATGCATGAATATGCCATGCTTTTCTGAGACAAATGTTGTGTCAATGAATATCGCAAGGGATAGAAAGGCAGGATCATATCATCTTATGACTGCACAGAATCCTATTTATATCTTTACGATGCAGGCAGGAGGAAATGAAAATTGAAGTGGTCACTCTTGGCTTTGATAATAGGATATCTGATTGATCTGCTGATAGGAGATCCCCACAGCATTCCGCATCCGGTAGTCTTGATAGGAAGGATGATAAGCACTGCGGAAAAATATGCCAGAAAAATATTTCCTGCGACTATAGCGGGGGAGAGACTGGCAGGTGCATGTATCTGGGTTGTTGTGGCAGGACTGTCATTTGCAGTACCATTTGTCATATTGAGGATATGTATGCTCATCTCGCCATGGGTTCGGCTGGTAATAGAAAGCATCATGTGCTGGCAAATATTTGCCGTTAAGTCACTGCGAGATGAGAGTATGAAGGTTTATTATGCACTTAAAAGCGAGGGACTTGCCGCCTCCCGCAGAGCTGTCTCAATGATAGTGGGACGCGACACAGAGAGGCTTGATGAAACGGGCGTAACTAAGGCAGCAGTGGAGACTGTGGCGGAAAATACATCTGACGGTATCATCGCGCCTCTTATCTTTATGGCTATAGGCGGAGCACCCCTGGGATTTTTCTATAAGGCGGCCAATACCATGGATTCAATGCTGGGATATGTGGAGATGCCTTATAAAAACATAGGAATGGTGGCAGCCAGGGCAGATGACGTGCTTAATTTTATTCCTGCCAGGATATCGGCATTATTCATGCTGCTGGCAGGCTGGATATTGAAACTGGATGTGAGAAACGGCTGGAAGATATTCTGCCGTGACAGGTATAATCATGCCAGTCCTAATTCTGCCCAGACAGAGTCGGTATGTGCCGGGCTGTTAGACCTTCAATTGGCAGGGGATGCGTGGTATCACGGCGTTCTTCATAAGAAGAAATTCATAGGCGATTCCATCAGACCGATTGAGACTGAAGACATACGCAGAGTATGTAAGCTGATGTATGTAACTGCAGCGGCAGCGGTTATAATATGCGCTGCCGTTAAAGCCATAGTATAAGGAAATAATAATGTTATATCATATAGAAAATCCCCATGGAGGAGACATCTATAAGGACAAGATCGAGCTTGATTATTCGATTAATGTTAATCCTTATGGCACACCTCCGAGTGTAATAAGAGCTGTCAGGAAGGCAGCAGAACATATATCTGAATATCCAGATCCGTATTGCAGAGAGCTGGTCAGATCCATTGCACAGCGTGAGGGTGTCCCGGAATCATATATTTTGTGCGGCAATGGCGCGGCGGATCTTATTTATTCCTTCTGCTGGGCAGTTAAGCCTAAGAAAGCAGCGGAGCCGGCGCCGACATTTTCAGAATATTCGCAGGCAGTACAGCAGACTATGGATAATTCCATAAAGAAGGCAGGCGGCAGATCAACTGCTAAACCGATGCTGGGATGCTGGAGTGAAAAGGCCAGAAGGCTGGATAAGGAAGAAAATGTATCTGCAGCGAATGCTTATGGCACAGTTGCCAGGTATCAGCTGTCGGAGGATAACGATTTTGAGTTAGACGAAGGCTTCATAGATTTTGTTAGGACTGTAAGGCCGGATGCAGTATTTGTCTGCAATCCTAATAATCCCACAGGCCGGGCAGTAGACGTAGGACTCATGAAGGAGCTCCTGATATGCTGCGCCGGACTGGAAGCCAAGCTATTTGTAGACGAATGCTTCCTGGAGCTGTCCGACGGCGCAGTAAGTATGAAGGAATATCTGGCAGAATATCCGAATCTGTTTATCCTTAAGGCATTTACGAAAAATTATGCTATGGCAGGCGCAAGGCTGGGATATTGTTTATGTTCAGATGCAGTGCTGCTTAAGAATATGTCGGCTGCCGTACAGCCATGGAACATATCAGTGCTGGCACAGGCAGCAGGAGTTGCTGCTATGAAGGATGAGACCTTCATAAAAAAAGCCAGAGGTCTGATAAAAACCGAGAGAGCCTGGCTTACAGATGAACTCAAGAATATGGGATATAAGGTATGCAGCTCCGAGGCCAATTATATTTTGTTTAGGTCCGAGCCTGATCTTGACATCAGGCTGCGAAATCAGGGAATCGCTATCAGAAACTGCAGCAACTTCGAAGGCCTGGATGAAGGCTGGTTTAGAATCGCTGTTAAGCTGCATGAGGAGAATGTTAAGCTCATTGATGCTGTCAGGGCATGCAGGCAGACGTTGTGACGCCGCCATAAACTAAAGGCAGCTGCTCACCGTGCCGGGACGGCGCAGTACCCTGCGAGAAAACAATCAGCGCAGGCGTTTTCGAGCAGGGACTGCACGCCGAGGTTCACGGCACGGGAGCAGCGAGGTGGAAATTTGTTTAGCTGAGGATGAATTTATGGCAAAAAATATAATGATTCAGGGCACGATGTCTAATGCCGGCAAGAGTTTGCTGGCAGCAGGATTGTGCAGGATCTTCAAGCAGGATGGATATAAGGTCGCTCCGTTTAAGAGCCAGAACATGGCTCTTAATTCATTTATAACGGCAGATGGCGGCGAGATGGGACGGGCACAGGTAGTACAGGCCGAGGCGGCCGGTATTAAGCCTGACGTTAGAATGAATCCGATATTACTGAAGCCTACCACTGATGTGGGAAGCCAAGTAATCGTAAATGGCTGTGTCATGGGCAACATGAAGGCTATGGAATATTACCGCAGAAAGCATGAATTTATCCCAGCCATAATGGAGGCTTATAATTCCCTTGCAGAGGAATATGACATTATCGTTATAGAAGGCGCGGGCAGCCCGGCGGAGATAAATCTGAAGCAGGAAGATATTGTGAATATGGGTCTGGCTCAGATGATAGATGCTCCTGTACTGCTGGTGGGTGATATCGACAGGGGCGGAGTATTTGCCCAGCTCTATGGAACGGTGGCACTTCTTGAAGAAGACGAACGCGCCAGAATTAAGGGCACGATCGTTAACAAATTCCGTGGTGACAGGAAGATCCTGGAGCCGGGTATTAAGATCCTAGAGGATTTATGCAAGGTCCCCGTGGCAGGTGTGGTTCCATATGTTCATGTGGATATTGATGACGAAGATAGCCTGACAGAGAGATTTTCAGCGAATACATCCCGCAAATTAATCGACATAGCCGTTATTAAGCTTCCGAGAATATCTAATTTCACCGACTTTAGTCCATTCGAAAGATTTAATGGAGTATCAGTCAGATATATTTCTTCAGTAGGTGAGATAGAAAATCCTGATATGATAATCATCCCGGGAACGAAGAGCACGATAGCTGACCTTCAATGGATGCGGGTGACCGGCATGGAGGCAGCGATTAAGAAGTTGGCTTCAACAGGCACATTGATATTTGGCATCTGCGGTGGATATCAGATGCTGGGAATGAATATTTCTGATCCAGAGCACGTGGAGGCCTCAGATGTTAATTTCATAAGAGGCATGCAGCTGCTTCCGATAGAGACAGAATTTAAGGGTGAGAAGGTACAGACTCAGACAGAGGGCATTATCACGGGGCTTAGTGGCATGCTGTCAGGTCTGAATGGTCTGAAGTTCGGCGGATATGAGATCCATATGGGACGCACCTCAGTAACAGCTATGGAAGATCAACCAGAGATTAATATTAATGATCTGCCGGCGCAGGCTGCCGGAATGTATCCGATTATTGAACATAATAATATCTATGGAAGCTACATCCATGGAATATTTGATGAACCGGAGATAGTTGATACTATTCTGAGCGTATTGTGTGATAAGGCTGGCATAGAATTAAGTCAGCTGGGAGCATTTGACCCGTCAGAATATAAGGAAAAGCAGTACGACCTGCTGGCGGATGCTGTAAGAGAAGGCCTTGATATGGATCTGGTATATAAGATATTGAATCGTGAGGTCTAGATTACAAATGCGTAACTATTCAGAGCCACATTCGCAGAAAGCAGTCTTACATGGCTCTTAATAGTTGCCAAAATGCATTTATTTAATTAACAAAAAGAATTTCGTATGCTAACATTAAGACTTCAATAGCAGTTCAATGTTTTTTCAAGGGGAGTCAATATGAAAATAAAAAAATCATTGCCAGACAAGCTGCCTGTCAGAATATTTATATTGCTGGTAGGTCTGTTCTGTATCGCCTTTGGTGTGGCACTTTCAGCCAAATCTGACCTGGGTGTATCGCCGTCGTCAACAATTCCATATGTAGTGAGCAGGGCTGTGCCGGAGTCCTTAAGCGGGATATGCACAGTCGGTAATATGATCATAGCGCTTCACTGCATATATATTATCGTACAGATCATATTATTGAATAAGAATTACAAGCCGATTCAGCTGTGTCAGCTGGCACTGGCCATTGCATTTGGTAAATTCACTGACCTGGGCATCTCAATGCTGTCAGGATTAGTTGTTTCCAATTATATAGCCAGATTAGTGCTGATCATATTGGCATGTATTTTCATGGGAATCGGCCTGTTTCTGGAAGTTAAGGCCAATCTGTTCATCATGCCGGCAGAGGGCGCTATCAGTGTAATCTCAGAGAAATTCCATAAGGAATTCGGCCATCTTAAGATAGCCTGGGATTTTATGGAGATAACTATCGGTGTGATCATCTCACTTCTGGCATTCCATACTCTGGTGGGTGTGCGAGAGGGAACGATTATCGCCGCATTCCTGGTAGGTCTCGTGGTTCAGTTCTGCAACAAGCATCTTGCGATCGTCAATCGCTGGCTCAATGGCGACCAGGAGGTTACCATGGAGAGCGTCGCTTCCCAGAATTCACCGCTTGTTATTACTATCGAGCGTGAGTTCGGTACAGGCGGACATGAGATAGGGCAAATGCTGGCAGAGAAGCTGGGTATTCCATTCTATGATCAGGGTCTTATCGCCCGTACTGCAGATGCAGCGGGAATCGGTGTGGAAGAAGTAGAGAAGAATGAAGAAAAGCTCCCGCTGGGTCTTATATATAATCTGTATAATCAGAGCTATGCGGCCAGCCATAATATCTCCAAGCAGGATGCAATATTTGCTGCTCAGAGTAAGGTCATAAGAGAGCTGGCATCTAAGGAGAGCTGCGTTATCGTGGGACGACTGGGAGCTTATGTTCTGAAGGGAAGACCTAATACATTCAATATATTTGTTGCTGCCGACAGAAGCTATAGGGCTGAGCGTATCATGAAGCAGTTCGGTGTTGACAAGAAGAAAGCATCTGAATTGGTTAAGAGAGAAGATCAGGCGAGAGCCAGCTACTGCCATCATTTCACTGATGCGCCGTGGGGTCTGGCCACCCATTATCATCTGTCACTGGACAGCAGTATCTATGAGATTGAATCTTCAGTAGAGCTCATTATGGATGCGATAGATAAGCATCAGTCCAATAAAGAGAGACTGCATCAGCTCTATGAATCTAACTATCCAAATGGTCAAACGGCAGAGGCTTGAAGCTATAGAGAAGAAAAATACAGACTTTGAAATAAAAACTTAACAATTTTGTAAAAATTCACTTGTTAAATGATAAATCCTGTGATATATTTCGAAAGTATTAACAAATTGTTAACACGAAATAAGATTTTTACAAAAGGGTAAGTTATGAAAAAGAAGCTTTCAACTGCATTAATTGCGACAGGATTGGCTGTTGTTATGTGCGGCACAACATTTGCATCAGGCCGTGCATTATCATATGGAACGAGTGGTGATGATGTTTATTCTCTGCAGCAGACATTATCATATTATGGATATTTTTATGAAGAACCTACGGGATATTTCGGAGATATAACGCAGGCAGCTGTTATGGCATTTCAGTCTGATTACGGACTGGAGATAGATGGTATAGCAGGACCTATTACCACAACCTTCTTAGGACTTACGACTAATTCGGAATCAGGCGACTCGTATGTTCCTTACAGCAGCGGATACTCATATGATGAGAGTTCATTAACAGGAATGCTGTATTATGGAATGGAAGGCAGCGATGTATATACGCTGCAGGTTCTCCTCGCAGATTACGGATATTTCGTAAGCACAGCTACAGGATATTTCGGAGATCTGACAGAGGCTGCTCTTATTAATTTCCAGAGTGATTACGGACTTACTGTTGATGGCATCGCAGGATCTGAGACCTTCGGCGCATTGCTGGGAACCTCAGATGGAGCAGGCGATGCAGGTTCATCATACAGCTACGCTGAGACTTATGGACAGGCTATCGTAGATGCAGTATACAGCACACCAGCCACAGCATCAGGCTATTGTGCATCATGGGTAACACAGGTTCTTAAGAATGCCGGTGTTCTTACTTATAACATCAACACCCTGCGCCCTACATATTATTCATATGCAGTTACAAGCGGACTGGCAGACAGCTGGTATTCTGATAATACTGGATTTAATGCCAATGACTATTGGGCATATGTATGCTACAGCAATGATGTAAATGACCTTCAGCCGGGTATGATCGTGGCTTCAAGAAATACTAATACCTACCTCGGCAGACAGTTCGGACATGTAGGCATCTACATTGGCAACGGTCAGGTAGTATCAAGTATCGGATATCTGGAGACATTATCTCTTGATGAATGGATCGCAAAATATAACAACGAGAGCATGGGAAGCACAGTTTACTGGGGATATCTGCCACAGTAAGCAGGCGGCAAATGCTTGAAATTAATTAATGAATTTGTCATGGCGGGAACTTCGGTTCCCGCCATTTTCGTGCGCAGCATGAATTTTGCAAAAAATGCTGCTAAAAATGAATTAGATATGACTGGTAAAATCATATACACTTGTATAAAATAGAAACACTTTAAAGATGAAAAGGGGTACATTTAAAAGATGGCAACATGGAAGAACTTAGATAAACTTAATGCATATGCCAGACTGCAGGCTGTTAAGCCTGTTGATCTGGCTAGTGTTATGTCAGGAGAAAATGGAGCTGACAGAGTAAAAAAATACAGCGCGCCTATGGCAGCCGGTCTGACTTATAATTATGCGGCTAAGGCTGTAAATGATGAGATATTAAATGTTCTGGCTGAATTGGCAGATGAAGCAGAGCTGACTGAAAAATATGCAGAATTATATAATGGAGCTATGATCAATACAGGAGAGAAACGCCTGGTGCTTCATCAGCTT
The DNA here is from genome assembly GCA_963591145.1 of Anaerotignum sp. Classification (GTDB taxonomy): domain Bacteria; phylum Bacillota; class Clostridia; order Lachnospirales; family Lachnospiraceae; genus RGIG5612. The sequence goes on from CAVARE010000005.1 coordinate 40,232, forward strand.
ACGAGAGGTCAGTTAGGTCAGGATGTAATTGCTGATGGCATTAACAAACGTGAATTCTATGTCGGTGAGCAGAAGAAGATTGCGGCATTTGCTGATCAGGTTCATGCAGGACAGATTGCTAATGAACAGGGAGAGAAGTTCACAACCGTCGTTCAGATCGGTATCGGCGGCAGCGATTTAGGCCCTCGCGCTATGTATATCGCCTTGGAAAACTGGGCTAAGCAGACTGGAAACTTTTACATGGAAGCCAGATTTATCAGCAACGTAGATCCTGATGATGCGGCTGCGGTTTTAAATTCAGTGGACGTTGCTCATACAATTTTTATTCTCGTTTCCAAATCTGGAACAACCCTTGAAACTCTTACAAATGAGTCCTTTGTTAAGGACGCCCTGATCAAAGCAGGCCTTGATATTTCAAAGCATATGATCGCAGTTACAAGCGAGACTTCACCGCTGGCTCAGAGCAGTGATTATCTGGCAGCATTTTTCATGGATGATTATATCGGCGGCAGATATTCCTCAACCTCAGCCGTAGGCGGAGCTGTGCTGTCACTGGCCTTCGGACCGGATGTATTTGCCAGATTCCTGGATGGAGCAGCGCAGGAAGATAAGCTCTGCACTAAGAAGGATATCAGGGAAAATGCAGCTCTTCTGGATGCACTTATCGGGGTCTATGAGCGAGATGTATTGGGATATTCAGCTACGGCAGTGCTCCCGTATTCACAGGCACTCAGCCGCTTCCCTGCACACCTGCAGCAGGCAGACATGGAATCTAATGGCAAGTCCGTTAACAGATTCGGCGAACCCGTTAATTACGTTACAGGCCCTATAATCTTCGGTGAGCCTGGAACCAACGGACAGCATTCCTTCTATCAGCTGCTGCATCAGGGCACAGATATCACACCGCTTCAGTTCGTAGGATTCAAGAACAGTCAGATGGGCACAGATGTAGTGATACAGGGCAGCACCAGCCAGCAGAAGCTCTGCGCAAATGTTGCTGCTCAGATCGTAGCATTTGCCTGCGGTAAGAAAGATGATGATCTGAACAAAGACTTCAAGGGCGGCCGCCCGTCCAGCATCATCATCGGCGAGCAGCTGACACCGGAATCACTGGGCGCATTGCTGGCACATTTCGAGAACAAGATCATGTTCCAGGGCTTCATCTGGAACCTTAACAGCTTCGATCAGGAAGGCGTGCAGCTGGGCAAGGTTCTCGCCAAGAAAGTTCTGGCTCACGAAACCGATGGTGCGCTGGCCGTATATAGTCAATTACTTAGTATCTAAGTATCAACAAGCGGCTGCGTTGCATTTCTCAGATACAATTATAACTCATTACGTGCCGTGAACCTCGGCATGCAGCCCCTGCTCGAAAACGCCTTCGCTGATGTGCTATAAAAGTCCCAGACAGCGGCTGTGCAATAAGGCAAGCTTGTTTGCCTTGTTGTGCAGCCATTGGATGGGTCAGCCTGCATGAGCATGTAGAGCGATAGCTCGAAATGCGAAGTGTCAGGCGCAGCTGCGAGAGTGCTGAAAGCACGTAGCAGCTGACTTATTTTAACGCATCTTATTCAGGGTGCTGCGCCGTCCCGGCACGTGCATAAAAATGATTTTGTGTGTGATAAATCGCAGCCGCTGTTTTAATGCTTTAAAATAATAATATGGAAATTTACAGTGAAGGAGAAACAACTTATGGAGAAACTAGGATTTGCCAAATACCCGAATTTATTTACACCGATGCAGATCAGAGGCAAGGTTTATCGTAACCGTCTGATCGCTGCACCGACGATGTTCGCCCATGCTATCTTCACGATACCGCCGATGGCGGAGAATGTATATCGCATGGTTGAAAATCGTGCGAAGGGTGGTTTTGGCGCAGTATCTACGGGGGAGATCTGCATTAATTTCGATGATGGTATCGCGGATTTCGTTGCAGAGCCTATCGATTATACCCGATATGAGGGCAAGCACTTCGAGATGATGAAGGAATATTCAGACCGCATTAAGAAGCATGGAGCATTATCATATCTGGAGTTCAGTCATGAGGCTCGTGAGGTTAAATGCAAGCAGCCATATGGCCCGGTAGATTGGGACAGACCTGACGGCGTACATGTCAAGGCCATGGATGAGGCCGAGATGCAGAAGTTAGAGCATGATGTGGAGGTTGCATGTAAATTTGCGGTTGCCTGCGGATTCGACGGAGTATTATTCCATGGCGGCCACAGCTTCCTGTTCCATCAATTTATATCGCCGGCTATTAACACACGTACAGATGAATATGGCGGCAGCATAGAGAATCGTGCGAGATTCCCGAAGAGATTTCTGGAGGCCTGCAGACGGGGCTTAGGTGAGGATCATATCCTTGAGGTTCGTATCAGTGCCGAGGATGGATATGGTGATCCTAATGGCCTTACGATTGATGATACAGTTGAATTCTGCCGCTGCATTGATGGCATGGCAGATATTATACAGATCTCAACAGGACAGAAGGCACCCGGAAATGGAACCAATACATTCTCAGATTTCTTCGATATTCATGGCGTGAATGTAGCATTTGCGGCTCGAGTTAAGGCAGCCGTTACTAAGAGTAAGGTGGCAGTAATAGGCGGTATCAACGATCCTGTTATGTGCGAGGACATCATAGCCTCTGGCAAGGCTGATTTTGTTGAGCTGGGAAGACAGTGCTTCGCAGATCCGGACTTCCCGGTTAAGACCATGCTAGGAAGAGAGGACCATATCAGAAGATGCGTAAGGTGCTTCCATTGCTATCCTGGATTCGATGAGCATCCTACAGATATTAAGATGCCGCAGCGATTCATGGAAGATAAGGAAAAGTGGGAGCGCATATATTCGCCATTTTCAATGGGAGACTGTGCTATTAATCCTAAGACGGGATTCGGCAATTATCCTGATCGTCTGCCTGTTCCGACAGAGGCACGTCATATCCTGATTGTAGGCGGCGGTGCTGCAGGACTTCAGGCAGCAATTACGGCCAAAGAACGCGGCCATTTCGTCACATTGATCGAAAAGAGCAGTATGCTGGGCGGAACCATTAATTTTACTGACGATGATGAGGATAAGATCGATCTGTGCAATTTCAAGAATCTGCTTATTAAAGAGGCAAATGAATGTGGCGCAAATATTTTATTAAATACACCATGCAGCAAGGAGCTGATTGATAAATTAAATCCTGATGCAATCCTGATCGGCGTGGGAGGACATGATGTAGTACCAGATCTTCCGGGTATCGAGAAGGCAATGCCGGCAGTAGAGGTATATAAGAACATGGATAAGGTCGGCAAGCGTGTTGTTCTCATAGGCGGCGGCATGGCAGGCTGCGAGGTAGGCTGCCATCTGGCACGTCACGGACATGAAGTCACAGTCCTGTCCCGTAATCCTAAGATGGCCAAGGAAACCTTCGGATATTACAGAAACGCTCTCTTAGATGAGATGGATAAGCGCGGAATAAAGCAATATCTTGCAGCTCCATGCGTAAGCGTAGGAGACGGCGATATAACATTCATGCAGGGCGATGAGAAGGTGACCATCCCTGCAGATACAGTGGTTTATTCAATAGGAACCAGGTCTAATACAGACATTGTGGACGAGATCAAAGCAATGGCAGGTGATATACCTGTTACCGTAATCGGCGACAGTAACCATCCGGGACAGATTGCCGATGCAGTACGAAGCGGATATAATGCAGCCATGGCGGTGTTATAAAAAAATATATAACAACTGCTATCGTGCCGTGAACCTCGGCACGCAGCCCCTGCTCGAAAACGCCTTCGCTTATTGTTTTCTCGCAGGGAGCTGCGCCGTCCCGGCACGATATTGCAGCGTGACAATATTTTTAAAACACCTTGACAATTCAGTATACGGCATTATTATATGCCTCATATAAATGATACCCAGATTGCTGCGCGCTATGCGCTCCCACAATCCCTGGTATCATATAAGTAACAATCATGACAAAGGGGTCGAAGAAGCAGCTTGCTTCCTTCGGCCCCTTCTTTATGTGGAGGTTCAACATGGCACTTGAGTTACGTACATTGATTGAGAAGGTACAGCATATGGATATCACTCTGGTGGCAGGTGAGGCAGGACTGTCCCATCTGGTTTCCTGGGTGCATATGGTAGAAACAGTTGAGGCATCGGACTTCCTGGATGGAGGTCAGCTGGCATTTACGACAGGTATCGGCCTGGGAAGCGGCGAGGAGCTGATGGATCTGCTTCATGCATTTGCCCGCAAGAAGGTGGCAGGTGTAATCATTAATACGGGACCATTTATAGAGAAGATTCCACAGGAGGCTATAGACTTCTGCGAGGAACATGGATTGCCGCTGTTAGTAGTGCCATGGAAGGTGCATCTGGCGGAGATCATGCGCATCTGCTGCTATGCCATCACTAAGGAAGATCAGCGCAGCATGGAGACTGCGGCAGCATTTAAGAATGCTATCATGTTCCCTAAACAAGAGGAGTTATATGTAGTGCCGCTGTCACAGCGCTCCTTCAGCGTAAGCTGGAAATACAGCGTAACCGTCATGAAGCTGTCAGGCGTTAAGGGTAATCTGGAGCAGCGCCTTGAATCCCTGTGCGGTACTCTTGAAAATGTCCTGCGTCACAGCGCACGGCATTTTGCCATATTCTGCAATGAACTGGAGATCATATTAGTATTGGCCGATCTCACAGAGGAGGAACTCCTGGAGGAGGTTACATCCCTGAGATCAAGAGCAGGTGAATTTCTCCTGGCAAATGAAGAACTGAAGATGGGCGTTGGCCGGCTTACTAAGAGCATCAGATGCCTCTACAAGAGCTATAACCAGGCTGAGGCTATTGAGCGGCTGCAGGAAAGAGGCCGCATATCACCTGACAGAATATTCTATACTAAATTGGGCGTATATCGGCTGCTTCTGGGAGTAGAAGACAGGGATGTTATGGTCGATTATTATGATCATACATTAAAGCCTCTGGCAGATTATGATAATGCAAATGGCTCCGATCTGTGCCTCACCCTCAGAACCTATCTTAAGAACAATGGAAGTGTTAAGGAAACTGCAGATGAGCTCTTCGTGCATCGCAATACCATCAACTATAAGCTAAATAAGATAGAAGAACTGCTGGGAGTGAAGATGTCTTCAACTCAGGTAAGAACAGAACTGACTCTGGCACTGGCGCTGCAGGATATTCTATAAACGGATTTGGCAAATGTGATTCTGAATATTTACATCATTACAAGCATTGTGCTCTGGCACAAACCACTTTGGGCTTGCACTTATTGTGCATAGCCCTTTCTTTTTCTAGAATATGGCCAATCAAAAGGAAAGCGCACCATGAGTTAGCGCAGAAAGGATGTTGGTTATGGGAATGACAGGAAAAGAAATCGTAGAGACACAGAAAAAATATGTATTACAGTCATGGAGCAAGCAGGCTTCATTGAATCCGATCCCGGTAGAGAAGGCCGAGGGCATCTATTATTATGACTTTGATGGCAATCGTTATACCGATATGGCATCTCAGTTGGTTAACCTGAATGTAGGATATGGCAATAAAGATATCGCGGATGCTATCAAGGCGCAGGTGGATAAGTATTGTTATATCGGACCTTCACTGGGAAGTGAGCCGAGAGCCACACTTGCCAAGATGATCGTAGATCTGCTCCCAGATACATTTGGCAAGGTATTCTTCACTAATGCAGGTGCGGATGCCAATGAAAATGCTATCAAGATCGCACGTATGTATACAGGAAGGAAGAAGGTATTCAGCCGCTACAGAAGCTATCATGGTTCGTCCTTCGGCGCAGGCAACCTGACAGGTGAGCCTAGACGTTATCCGCTGGAGCCGGGCATTCCTGGATTTGTCAAATTCTTTGATCCATATATTTATAGAGAGCCTATTGAATTCAAGTCAGAAGAGGAAGCAACCAGGTTCTATCTGACCAAGCTGCGTGAGCAGATTATCTATGAAGGACCTGACAATGTAGCAGCAATTGTTATGGAGACTATCACAGGCTCTAACGGCATTATCATCCCACCTAAAGGATATCTGCCAGGCGTAAGAAAGATCTGCGATGAATTCGGTATCGTAATGATCTGTGATGAGGTTATGGCAGGATGGTGCAGAACAGGCAAGATGTTCGCATTCGAGAATTTTGATGTAGTTCCTGACCTGGTTACATTTGCCAAGGGCGTTACATGCGGCTATGTTCAGCTGGGCGGCGTAGCAGTTTCTTCTAAGATCGCCAGCTATTTTGATGACCATCAGCTTAGCTGTGGCCTTACATATAGCGGACATCCTCTGGCATGTGCTGCAGGCGTTGCATGTGTAAATTATTATAAGAAGGCTCATATTCTGGAAAATGTTAATACCGTCGGCAAGGTATTGACAGATACCCTGGATTCATTTAAGGAGAAGCATCCGTGTGTAGGAGATGTTCGTCATATCGGTCTGTTCTCAGCTGTTGAACTGGTTAAGGATAAGGCAACCAAGGAGCCTCTCGTTCCTTATGGCAAGGATCCGGAGGGCACCATGCCTAAGATTATCGGTATGCTGAAGGAGAGACATTTCATGACATATTCTCATGAAAATATGGTATTTGTCTGCCCACCGCTTATTATCACAGCCGAGCAGTTAACAGAAGAATTAGAGAAATTAGATGAAGTATTAGGAATCGTAGACAAGACTATGATCTAATAATAGAAAGAAGGAATACTATGTCACATTTTAATATTCCGGATCATGTATTCGTAGGCAGGGACGCATTGTCGGAGGCGGCGCCTTTATTTAAGACATATGGAAGCAGGGCATTTATCGTAACAGGCCCTCATGTAGCCAGGTCTCCTATGCTGGCCGAGCTGAAGAAAGCATTAGAGAAGCAGGAGATCGCTTATCTGGTATTTGACCAGATCACCGGTGAGCCGACGGATACCATGATTAGTGCCGGAGTAGAAGAATTTATCAAGAGTCACAGCAGCTTTATTATCGGAATCGGTGGCGGATCATCCCTGGATTCTGCCAAGGCCATCGCACTTATGAGCCGCTCGTCTGAGCCTATCAGCTCATATATGGGAGTCGATATTAAGAAGGAGCTTCCTGCAATAGTTGCGATTCCTACTACCAGCGGCACAGGCTCAGAGGATACCAAATTTACTGTCATCACAGACAGCCAGACAGATATCAAGATGCTCCTGAAGGGAGACTGCCTGATCCCTGATATTGCGATCCTGGATTATGAATATACCATGGATATGCCTAAGAGCGTTACGGCGGCAACAGGCCTTGATGCCCTGACACATGCGGTGGAGGCATATACATCCAAGAAGGCCTCGCCACTTACAGACACCTATGCCATATCAGCTGTTAAGCGTATCTTAAAATATCTGCCTATAGCATATGCAAATGGCCGTGACAAAACTGCCAGAGAGCAGATGAGCCTGGCAGCCTATGAAGCAGGCGTATGCATTAATAACTCAAGTGTTACCATAGTTCATGGTATGAGCAGGCCCATAGGAGCATTGTTTCATGTATCTCATGGCAAGAGTAATGCCATGCTTCTGGCAGACTGTCTGGGATTTGCATTGGACGGTGCATATGACAGATTCGCACAGCTTTCCATAGCCTGCGGTCTGGCAGCTGCAGATGAGCCTCAGAAGGAGGCAGCAGAGAAATTCCTGGCAGCCCTTTCTGACATTGTCAAGGTCTGCGAGATCCCGACTCTTAAGGAAGACGGAATTGATCCAGATGCATTTGCGGCAGCAATCCCTAAGATGGCAGCGGATGCCATCGCATCAGGAAGCCCGGCCAATACCAGAAAGCCTATCAGCGAGGCAGACTGCATCGCTATATACAAGAAGGTTATCGCACATTAACAGCAAGTATGTGCTGAAGCACAATACACTTTGTGCGCGGGTTAATTGAAACAAAAAATAAAATCCCTATACTAAGCAACATCATCAAGAACAGCAAAGGCGCTGATACATATCAAGAGCCTGTGCTGTTCTTCTTTTATAAGAACAAATTAGAAACAATTAGTAGGAAGGAAAAATCGGTTATGAGCACGACAAGGGAAATAGAGATAAAAACAAGGAGCCTGGGAGTTACTTTTAAGGACAATAAGGGAAACGATGTTAAGGCCTTAACCGGTGTAAACCTGGAGATATATAAAGGCGAATTTATAGCTCTCTTAGGTCCGTCCGGATGTGGCAAGACAACACTTCTCAGGTGCGTGGCAGATCTGCAGCAGCCCACAGAGGGAGATATCCACATTCAGGGCATGACACCCAGAGAGGTTCGTCTTCAGAAAAAGTTCGGATTCGTTTTCCAGCAGCCGGTTCTGTTCGACTGGCGCACAGTTAAGAAGAATGTAGAGCTTCCCATGGAGATCATGGGATACAAGAAGGGAGAACGAAGCGACAGGGCAGATGAGATGCTGGAGATGGTAGGACTTAAGGATTTTGCTAATCATTATCCTAAGCAGCTGTCAGGCGGTATGCAGCAGAGAGCTAATATTGCCAGAGCCTTTGGCCTGGATCCCGACATTCTCCTGATGGATGAGCCCTTCTCAGCCCTTGATGAATTTACGAAAGAGAAGCTCCATGAAGATCTTCTTCGTATCTGGAGAGCAACCAATAAGACAATATTATTTGTCACACATAATATTCAGGAAGGCGTATTCCTGTCAGACAGAGTATGTGTCTTATCTCCGCATCCTGGAAGGCTTTCAGCGATAGTTGATATAGATCTTGAGAGACCACGAGACATAGAGGTTAAGGATACCCCGCATTTCACAGAATTGGTAGCTAAGGTAAGAGGCAGTTTCGAAGGGGGCAGCGTCTGATGAAAGGGACATTGAGTAAGATTTCAGATAAAAAATGGTTTTCCCCCGTTATGTGGGTTATCGGATTGATAATCGTCTGGGAGATAGGAGCATTCATAGTAGCGGGCGTTAAGAGAACCCCGGAAAATGTTCTTCCTCATCTCTACCAGATAATAGAAGCAGCATTTTCAGGCAAGACAGTTACAGCCAATATGACAGCCACAGCCGCAGTATTAAATGCCGCAGGCAAGACACTTCTGAGGGCGCTGTTAGGATTCGTATTAGGAGCTGCGGTGGGATATATATTTGCACTTCTTATGAAGATGTCAGGGTTGATCGAGAAATTAATCTTCCCGTACCTGATGCTGATCCAGCTGATTCCTGTATTAGGACTGGCACCTATCGTACTTGCCATCACAGGCGATATCAACATAAGCCGTGTCGTAATAGCAGCAATACTTAGCTTCTATCCGGTAGCAACTAATACACTGGCAGGCTTCAAGTCAGTAGACAAGGAACAGTACGATCTCATGTATATATATGCGGCCAGGACCCATACGATTTATCAGAAGGTACTTATTCCGGCCAGCCTGCCGCACCTGTTTACAGGACTTAAGATAGCAGCACCTATGGCAGTTACAGCCTCGATCCTGGTAGATACGCTGCAGGGAGATGGAGGCCTGGGATGCTTATTATCACAGTCACTAAAGCATGCCATGAGCATATATGTATTTTGGCTGATAGTATTCTTCAGTGCATTTGTGGGAATCATCATAAGCTATGTAATAGGTTGGATTGAAAATGGAGTATGTCCATGGAAGAGGAGGGCTTAAATGGATCGGATATATATGCAGGGAGCAATTAAGCTTCATAAGGTCGGTCGTAAGAAACCCCTGATAAAAAGGATCAGGGAAAATAAAAAATGGCAGAAGAGCTCAGCTATCATACTTCCTATTTTATTAGGTATCGTAATAGCCATTCTCTGGCAGACCCAGGTGCTTCATACATGGCTTAATACAGACACATTTACGCTGCCGCTGTTAGATAAGATCGTCAGCATAATAGCAGATAATGCAGATAAGATCTGGGCAAATACAGTGGATACCGTGGAGGTTGCATTCATAGGTCTTATAGCAGGAAGCATACTGGGATATCTGGTGGCAGTGCTTGCAGCCATGTTTCCGAAGTTTGGCTCAGGCGGATTGTTCGTAATAGGAGCATTTGCATCAATCCCTGTTGTAGCTCTGGCACCTGTTATCAATAACCTGACCAAGGACGTATCTAAGGATGCATCAGTTCGAAGCATGGTGGCTAAGGTCATAGTAGTAACTCTCATATGCGCCGCGGATATGAGCCTTAATGCTTACAGAGGCCTGACGGAGATCAAGCCGTATGCAGATGATCTGATGGAGGTCTATGCAGCACCTAAGAGGATGACGCTGTGGAAGTTAAGACTTCCCAACTCACTTCCGTATGTATTCACAGCACTAAAGATCTCAGTACCTGCCAGTGTCATGACCGCCATAGTAAGTGAATATTTTGCAGAATATATCACAGGCGTCGGCCGTCAGATCAGAGAGAACATCGTGCTGGCGCAGTATTCGACAGCATGGGCATATATCGCAGTAGCCTGCGTCATAGGTGTAGTTGCATACATAATTTTAATGATAATACAGAGTGTTGTGCTGAGAAGATATCACTGATCAGCTAAACATATATTTAAAAACCAGGAGGATTAAAACAATGAAAAGAGGAATGAAAAAAGTACTTTGCACTAGTTTGGCAGCTGTCATGGCTGTGGGAACATTTGCAGGAGTAGCAAGCGCAGATGAGCTTACAACAGAAGAGCTTATCACCAAGGCTGCATCATCCGGACAGGTCGGTAACTGGGGCCTGGGAAATGAATATGAGATTCTGGCACTTCTCGCTAAATACGGCCAGCCGACAGAATTCCTGAGCCAGGACTTCACAATGGACGGATTCGATGATGACTCAATTCTCCTTGCATCTGCTATGACATATAATGAGTTAGGCCTTGTTAAAAATGATTATGACGGAGGTTATGGCTACGGAGACAGCGTCGGCATCATCGATATGAACGATGAAGGCGTGGCAATGATGGAGGATAACATCTTCACAACCAAGACATTTGCTGAGGAAAACCCTAACACAGTTGCAGCATTCCTGTATGCATCCTTCAAGGGCTGGCAGTATGCAGTAGAGCATCCTGAAGAGGCAGCAGAGATCTGCTATTCATATGGCTCATCTGTATCAGCAGAGCATCAGGCATATATGGCCAGCGAGGTTGCTAAGCTGGTAACAACAGATACTAAGGGTGAGGAAGCTACAGAGATCGGATATATGGATGACGATGCTATGCAGCAGACACTGGATATCGCAAAACAGTACCTGACATTAGATGATGCGTCGGCAAATGAAGCATTCCAGGCTCTTACACTTGATGATATTCGTGATACCAGCTACTACGAGGCAGCTAAGTCATCAGACGGAACATTTGATATTGAGAAGAAAAATGTATCTATTCAGCTTAAATGGCTCCCAGATGCACAGTTCATGGGATACTATGTAGCACTTGATAAAGGATACTACACAGAAGTTGGTTTCGAGAGTGTTGAGATCGTATCAGGCGGCGGCGACATTGCAGAAACAACAGCAGTTAACAATGGAACAGTTGACTTCGGTGTTACATGGATGACAAACCTTGCTTCAGCAGATGCCAGCGGTATGGACTTAGTAGAGATCGCTCAGATCTTCCAGAGATCTGGTCTGGTACTTGTATACAAACCTGAAAACTTCCAGTAAGGAGGATGTAGACGATGGTTGATTTATTATTAAAAAATGGAACCATAGTTACCGCAACCAGTTCTTATCCTGCAGACGTAGCAGTCAAGGATGGTAAGATCGTAGCCATCGGTCAGGGATTAGATTTTGAAGCAAAAAAGACCATCGATGTTTCCGGGAAGCTGGTGCTTCCCGGAGCACTGGATGCTCATACACATATGGCGATGCCATTCGGCGGAACCGTATCAGCCGACAGTTATCTGTCAGGAACGAGAGCTGCAGTATGCGGCGGCGTAACGACAATATTTGATTATCCTGTTCAGCACAAGGGAGAGACGATCCTGGGACTTATCGGTTCTAAGAAAGCAGTATTAGAGAAGGAAGCCTGCTGCGATTATGCATTTCACTGCTGCATAACTAACCTGAATGATGGCGAGATATTAGACGAGATGGAGCAGGCAGTGGCAGACGGAATCACATCATTTAAATGCTTCCTGGTATATAAGAAGGAAGGAATGATGGTTGACGACGGAATGCTGGCTACGCTTCTTCTGAGGGCTAAGGAGCTGGGCGCCATGATCAACGTTCATGCAGAGAATCCTGATCTGATAGACCTTCGTACAGCTCAGTATCTGAAGGAAGGCAAGACCAGTGCATGGTATCATTACATGAGCCGTCCGGAGTTCGTTGAGGCCGAGGCGGATAAGAGGGTAGTTCACTGGTCCACACATCTGGATGCTCCTGTTTATATAGTTCATATGGCTGACAAGGAAGGCCTGGAGTCCTGCATTGAGGCTAAGAAGGAAGGACATGAGCTCTATGTGGAGACCTGCCCACAGTATCTTGAATTCACATGTGACGTATATAAGCGTGAGGATGGCAGAAACTTCGTATGCTCACCGCCTATGAAGGGCAAGGAGAGCCAGGAAGCATTATGGACAGCACTTAAGTCCGGATTTATCGATACAGTAGCAACTGATCATTGTCCGTTCCAGAGCTACGAGAAGGACTGGGGCAAGGACGATTTCACTAAGATTCCTAATGGTTGTGCCGGTGTAGAGAACCTGTATCCATATATGCTGGATGCGGCAAATGCAGGCAAGATCTCATTTGAAAAGGTTGTTGAGGTATGCTCGACAAATGTTGCCAAGATATTTGGCTGCGATAGCAAGGGCGAGATAGCCATAGGCAAGGATGCAGATATCGTAATTTATGATAAAAATAAGGACTTCACCATCAGCGTTAAGAACATGCATTCGGATTATGACCATACTATATGGGAAGGCAAGAAGCTGCATGGCTACCCTGTACAGACATATCTGCGTGGTCAGCTGGTATATGATAACGGCGAATTCGTAGGTACACCCGGAACAGGCCGATATATTAAGAGAAGCCCTAGAAAATGATTATAACCAGGACTGATTTAATCGCAGCGTCAGGAATGAGAGTTTCGAAAAGATAGAAAGAAGGTAAATTATTATGTATAAGTGCAGTTTGGACAGAATGACAGATAAGATCAAGACATTTTCTAAATATGGAGATGCAGGACATGGCGGCATCACACGTTACTCATTATCTGAGGCTGCCATCAGCGCAAGAAATGAATTCATTAAGAGAATGAAGGCTATCGGCGCAACTATTGAGATTGATGATGTAGCTAATATTTATGCTACGCTGCCTGGCAGTGATCCTGATGCTAAACGTATCGTCATGGCATCTCATTGCGACTCTGTTAAAAACGGCGGCAACTATGACGGCATACTGGGTGTTATGTCAGCTATGGAGGTTTTAGAGACTGTAGCAGAGCAGAAGATCCCTCACAAGCATCCCCTTACAGCCATGATATGGACCAATGAAGAGGGTTCATTATATCCGCCAGCCATGATGTGCTCAGGAATCGTCTGCTATGACTATCTCCCGGAGGATATCCGTGTTAAGTTCAAATACGAGGACATGATGAATTCCAAGAGTGTTCTGGATGGTAAGTCAACCTTCGGTGAGGCTCTGGATAAGTCGGGCTTCAAGGGCGATAAGAAATACCGTATCTCTCCTGAAAAATATCAGTATATGTTCGAAACCCATATTGAGCAGGGGCCTATCCTGGAGGATGCCGGCAATGATATCGGCGTAGTTGACTGCGTACTGGGAATGTTTAATTACCGTATTAAGTTCTATGGACAGACAACCCATGCAGGCACATTCCCGATGCCTAAGAGAAAGGATGCGTTCTATGCGGCAGCCCAGGCTCTGGTATATCTGCATGAAGAGATCGACAAGCTGGGCGTATCAGACCTGGTATATACAACAGGTGAGGTGGTATGCCATCCATGCGTACATACCTGCGTTCCTGACTTCTTCGATTTCTCATTTGATGCAAGACATGAAGATCCGAAGGTTCTTGAGAAGGTTCTGGCTATCGTTAAGAGCTGTGCTGATAAGACCTGGTCAGGCTGCACCTGTCAGGTAGAGAAGGCATGGAACCGTGACACGGTATATTGGGATAAGAAGCTGGTCGGATATGTTAAGGAAGCCTGCGAGGAGCTGGGCATATCACATCAGTACATCCACTCAGGCGCTGGACATGATGCACAGTTCGCATCATACATGCTTCCTACAACCATGATCTTCGTTCAGTCTAAGGACGGATTAAGCCATTGCGAGCCGGAATATTCATCACCTGAGCACTGCATAGAGGGTGCAACTGTAATGCTTAATGCTGTATTAAAGGCTGATGAGGACTAGAAGGAGCCATATATGAACTACATAATAACAATCGCCAGAGGATTCGGAAGCGGCGGTAAGGATATAGGAATGCGGTTATCTAAGAGATTAGGCATTCCATGCTATGACAGGCAGATCCTTACCATGGCATCGGATCAGAGCGGCATAGATGAGAGCATATTCGTAGAAAATGATGAGAAGTTAAGAGGCAAATACATCGCCAACTTCCTGCGTAAGGTTCCGGTAACAGGTGTATTAGAGCCCTGGGACAGAAACTTCGTATCAGATGTTAATGTATTCAACCTGCAGGCTGATATCATAAGATCACTGGCAAGGACAGAGAGCTGCATCATCATCGGCAAATGCGCTGACGATATCCTGAGAGATCAGCCTAATGTAATCAGCCTATATGTAGAGGCACCGAGACAGGCCTGCATCCGTTCTATCTGTGAGAAGATGAAGGTATCCCCAGAGCGGGCGGCTAAGATGATCGTAAGCACCGATAAGTACAGGAGCAATTATTACAGCTACTATACCGGCGGCAAGGAATGGACCAATCCTACGAACTACGACCTGGTACTTAATTCAGACCGGATTGGCCGCGATAAATGCGTAGAGCTGGTATGTCAGTATATTAAGATCAAGCTGGGCGTGGAAGTATGAAGGCAGCGTAAGTCGGCTGCGATGAGGCTACGATGAGCCGGGAGTCACGGCACAGAAGCCACTGTGAGAAATCAATCAGCGAAGGCGATTTCGAACAGTGGCTTTCGTGCCGTGATTTTGGATAATATGCTCACAATCTGTTGCTGTTATGGGGCGATTCTGTTGCGAATAGCTATAGATTCTGTTACCATGAACCAAATAAGTGGGGAGCCATTACTGGAGCACTTTCTGGCGGAGCCAGCAAAGCAGTAGCACTGAAAGGCGCGACATTACACGGCTTAACAATGAATGAGGCAGCTACGATTCAAAAAGAGAAAAAATGGTCTTTGAATTTTATTAAAAGAGTACGAACTGCACCGGCTGATAGCGACGCTGCTGTCCAGTGAATTAAATGAACACGAGAAGTTAGAGATAATAGAACATGAATATAACATTCCGATTAATACGGAAATCCGGGAGGAGGTAAGAACCATGTGTAATCTGAGTGACGGAATCGAAGAAAGAGCAGCAGAAAAAGCGACAAAAATAGCAACGAAAAAGGCCACAGAGGAAACCACAGAAAAAATCATTCTGAAGATGTATGCGAATAAGATTTCATTAGATCAAATCTCGACGATAACAGATAAGAGTATTGGCGAGGTTAAGAGGATAATTAAAGAAAATAAGCTCGTTCTGGCTTGAGTAAAAAAAGAAATGTTCTCCCATGGAGAACTCTTGAATGAATAGCGCCCGCATTCGTGCGAGCGTTGTATCATTTTCGAATAGCAGCAAAATATTTCGCAAAATGTTAGCCCTCTCAGCAATAGCCCAACCCATCACAGAAACCGTCGCATTCAGTATAGCACATTCCATTTGTTATTTTAAACATATGTTTGTACCGAAGCGAAAAAACGAAAAATTCAAGCTCAAGCGGTTAAATGCCGTGCAGCGCGTGCCAGCATCTTCACAAAAAATAGTTGATGCATTTATATATGCCCGAAAAATGCGCAAATTTCAATAACAAGTTGAACAGATTGCTTTTCCACCTCGCTTGGAGTAAAGTATAGTATACACTATGTGTAAACTACACTTTGCTCATGAGAGGAGGAATCCATATGTTAAAAACTCGAATTTTTCAAAATGGTAACAGTCAGGCATTACGTATTCCACAGGAACTACGGACTGACACGAGAGAATATTGCATCAGCAAGATAGGAAACGTCTTCATTGCTTACCCATCAGAGGATCCATGGGCGCCTGTCAGACAGGTCATTGGCACGTTTCCAGATGATTTTATGGCAGACAGAGAACAGCCTTCTTGGGATTGCGTGACAGCTAGGGAGGAATTCTAATGTATCTTTTGGATACCAACATATGCATATATTTTATGAAAAATATGTATCCTACACTTTCAACGAAACTACTTTCTTGTGATCCGTCAGAACTAATAATTTCCTCTGTTACGATTTTTGAATTGGAATATGGAGCTGAAAAAAGTAATTGGGGAGATCGTACCCGTCAAAAATTGGCGTTGTTTTTAGCTCCATTTACAATTTTACCGTTTTCAATAGAGGATGCAATTTGTGCAGGAAAGCTGCGCGGATATCTTGAAAAGCAAGGGAATATCATTGGACCTTATGACCTTCAGATTGCTGCACAGGGTTTGTCAAGAGATTTGACACTTGTTACCCACAATATGGGTGAATTTAGTCGTGTGCCTAATCTTATGCTGGAAGACTGGGCTATGTGATGGCCTGTTCTGTTGGGAAAAATATAAACGCATTAAAGTAAAAATGATGCTGCATTAAAATTTAAAAAGACAGGTGATTTCACAATGGTACAACAGAGCAAAATAAAAAAGGTGATCAGAATTACATTTGAATATTTGGTTGAAAAGCTGATGAAATACAAAGCTATAACTCGCGATGATGCCTTAGAAATGATTATGCAGACAGCCTGTTATGAGGCACTTATGGATCCAGAGACTGACCTGTATTTGGAATCAAAAGAGTCTGTTTGGGATATTTTGAAAGAAGAGCTAGCAGGGAATCCTTATAGGCTGTTGGTTATATAGCAGGCCAGATAAAAGTCGATGGGAAAGCGATTGAAGATCTTAGGATGAGGAGCATGATCTGATGATTTTAGTATATTCATCGCAACTTCACAAAAATTAAATAATAGTTTAGAATAGCACGTGCTGCATGAATGAACTTGTGGTTGTAAATCATTCATGCAGCATGTTATTTTTTGAACTTTTGTTGGCTGTCTGCACAGGCTTTTTTAAGTAGTGACTGCTGCGCTGAGGTTCACAATGCAGCATACAGGTGATGCTTGTGATGATCATAATAAGGAGGCTATAGCATTTGCAGGCCAGACTTACTGAATTAAATTACAATGAGATATTGATGTATCTGGGCTACAGAGGTCAGGCAATGCCAGCAGCTGTGGAAACGCAGATAAGAAGATGCATTTCGGAGGTTATGGAAGCAGCTGAACCGAAGCTGGTATGGAGACGGCTTCCGTTAGTCGGCGGGCAGATCGACGGATTCAGGCTGCAGGGACAGGATATTAAGAAGGTGCTGTCTTCCTGCCAGGAGGTCGTACTCATGGCGGCGACCATCGGCAGCAAGGTAGAACGGCTCTTGATGCAGCGGGAAGTGTCAGACATGGCAGATGCTGTTATCATGGATTCCTGTGCCAGCACAGCCATTGAGAATGTATGCGATAATTTCGAGTTCGACCTGCGCTCAGAGCTTAAGGCGCAGGACTTATATCTTACGGACAGATACAGCCCTGGATATGGGGATTTCCCGCTGGATACGCAGCCTGAGCTGTGCGCTATACTTAATGCGCAGAAACGGATAGGGCTGACTGTTACAGCGGCTAATATAATGATCCCGCGCAAGTCTGTATCCGCAATAATGGGAATCTCTCGTCAGCGGCAGCCACTTCGAAGGCGCGGCTGTGAGGTATGCAGCATGTTTCTTAATTGCCCTTATCGCGGCGGACATGATCATGCCGATGATGCACAGACATGTGGCGCTGGCAATGGTTGCGGTGACGTTTGATAAGGCCATGCATTTGCCATGGATTATCAGGGCGTGTTATGGCATCGGGCGGAGATAATGCCTGATCAAAACCAAATCGTTAGGAGGTCTTCCTAGAATGACTAAACTTACAATATTAGATGGCGGCATGGGCACCATGCTTCAGGCAGCCGGACTGGGGCTGGGCGAGCGCCCCGAGATATTCGGCATGCAGCACCCGGACGTGGTTGAGAGGATTCAGCGTGCGTATGTAGACGCGGGCAGCGATATTATATATGCCAATACATTTGGCGCCAATGCCCATAAGCTGGCAGGCCTTGATGTATCTGTAGAGGATGTGATCAAGGCAAATATTAATATAGCCAGGCGTGCAGCTGGTGGAAGGGCTCGCGTGGCACTTGATATCGGGCCAATCGGTGAGCTGATGGAGCCTCTGGGCACGTTGGCATTTGACGAGGCCTACGACATATATGCTCAGATGGTGCGAGCGGGCGAGCAGGCAGGCGCTGATCTTGTTATATTCGAGACCATGACTGATCTGTATGAGGTTAAGGCAGCGGTTCTTGCTGCACAGGAGAATTCATCACTTCCTGTATGGATTACCATGAGCTTCGAGGCAAATGGCCGCACATTTACGGGAACTACAGTTCCCTCTATGGCGGTTACGCTGGACGGACTGGGGGTAGATGCAATGGGCATAAACTGCTCCTTGGGTCCAGGTGAGATATATCCTCTCATAGAAGAGATGCGCCAGTGGACAGATAAACCATTGATTGTTAAGCCTAACGCCGGCCTTCCGGATCCTGCGACAGGAGCCTATGACATGGATGCAGCAGAATTTGCCTCTCAGATGTCAGAATTTCTGAAACTGGGCATCTCAATCATGGGTGGATGCTGCGGCACCACGCCTGAATTTATTGCGAGATTAAGAGCTCTCCCGGATGCTGATGAGGATATAAGACCGGTCAGACGTCGCGGAGTATGCTCGGCTGGTCAGATGACAGAGCTCACAGGCGTCCGGGTTATCGGCGAGCGAATCAACCCGACGGGTAAAAAGAGATTTCAGCAGGCGCTGAGGGAGCATGACCTCAATTACATCATGGAGCGCGCCATCGAGCAGGCGGATGCAGGGGCTGATATCCTGGATATCAATGTAGGTCTTCCTGGCATCGACGAGCCACAGATGATGGCAGAGGTTATAAGGGCGGTGCAGAGCGTAGTCACGCTGCCGCTTCAGATCGATTCCTCAGATCCGGTCGCCATAGAGGCTGGCCTCAGGGCATATAACGGCAGGGCTATCGTTAACTCGGTCAACGCGGAGCCTGAAGTCATGGCCAATATCCTGCCGATAGTTAAGCGTTACGGCGCAGCTGTAGTGGGTCTTACCATGGACAAGGGTGGCATACCTCAGACGGCGGAGGAGAGATTCGAGCTGGCAGAGCGCATCATGAATACAGCCGCGAGTTATGGAATTCCTAAGGAAGATGTCCTCATTGACTGTCTTACCCTTACGATATCCGCGCAGCAGGAGCAGGCGGTTGAGACCCTTAAGGCGGTCAGGGCTGTGCATGAACGGCTGGGGCTTCACTGCGTGCTGGGCGTAAGCAATATTTCATTCGGTCTGCCCCAGAGAAATCATGTCACGGTGAGCTTCCTTACCCAGGCGATGATGTGCGGGCTGGATCTTCCGATCATCAATCCTAACCAGAGCGAGATCATGGATGCGGTTGTTTCGTACAGAGCATTGTCTTGCGAGGATAAGGACTGCGCGGCTTATATAGAGAGATTTGCTGATGCCGCAAATGCAGACGAAACTAATAAGAGTACCCCGGCAAATGCACAAAAAAGCGAGCTTACTATAGAGGATGCGATCTTAAAGGGCTTAAAACACGAGACGACAGTGATCACTGAGCAGCTGCTTACTCAAATGAGTGAATTGGATGTCATAAATGAGAAGCTGATTCCGGCACTTGATATCGTCGGTGAAAAATATGAGAAGCAGATTATCTTCCTGCCGCAGCTCATAAATGCTGCAAATGCTGCCTGTGCAGGGTTTGATCTTATCAAACTGCGCATCGCCAAACGGGGCGGCGAGAGCGTCAGCAAGGGTAAGATCATCCTTGCCACGGTAGAGGGCGATATCCATGATATAGGGAAAAATATCGTGCGGGTTGTACTGGAAAATTACGGCTACCAGGTCATAGATCTGGGC
>CAVARE010000006.1:0-3639 GCA_963591145.1 Anaerotignum sp.
TAGCTCGGATTGCGAATTCAGGTTGGATTGCGAGAGCACGAAGTGCGTAGCAATCCCCGTTTAGCAGTGGCTGCGCCGTCCTGTCGCGCGCGCAGATATCCAGCCTTTACTTCCTGGAAAATTTTATGCTATAAATATTCCTCCACTGCTTCGTCAATTGATCTGGCGAGCACTGTGAATTCTTCCTGCATCTCCAGGTATTTAGGGATTAATTTGCCGATTCTTGTCAGATCAAGCTTCAGTTTCTCCCGTATCTTGTCATCATCCTTCTTGCCGAGGCCGAATACCACGGCGGTATAGTTGATGTCAGATGAGCAGGCTACTATATAAAATGAAGCCAGCTGGTACATCTCCATCATTAATATATCCTCGGCAAACTGCGAGCCGCTGTGAAGCTGCAGGTTCTCCAGTGCCTTTCTGGCATATTTTATATTCCTCTTCTTGGAAAACAGCTTATCTAACTGCTCGGCGACCAGCCTGAGGTCGACGAAATATCTGAGAAAGTTGTCGGCATACTTGCCCTTGTCATCCTTTTTATATCTTAATTCGAAGAGCTGCTTCATCTGCTCCAGGTTCTCCGGGGTATCCTCGGTGCATTCCTCCAGCATGCTGAGCCTTACTGCAGGGTCGAATTCCCTGTAGTAGCGCTCCGGCCACTCCCCTGATATTGCATATTTAGATGTAAGCGGTGCCCTTCTGTCCGGTCCGAATAGTCCCATATCAGCCTCCATAATTCCAATAAAAGTTTTGCTATTACTGGCGCGCATATTTACGCTTCGCCGTGTGCCGTGAACCTCGGCGTAGCAGCCACTACTCGAAAACGCCTTCGCTGATTGTTTTCTCGCAGTGGCTGCGCCGTCCCGGCACCGCACGACTTATTTTTCATGCGCGTCTAATAATGGCAGGATCATATAATTCTCTATCTCTTATAAACATGTATCATCTGAATCTCGTGCGCCTTCAGTTCGGCTTCCAGATACATTTGCCCTTCCTCGGCGACCTTGCGTACCATCTGGATCCGCGGCACGCAGATGCTCCTAAGATACTCGATCTCCGAATATCGCATCTCGGTTTCGAAGCCCAGCTTGCGCCATTCGTCCATGACGCTGCCGTAATCCTGGTTTACGATCTGCCGTTTTACGACATACTCGCCCTCATCCAGGCCATGGATCATAAACTTCATGATCTTGCTGTCCTTGTCCTCGAACAGCAGATCCACGTTATAGCGGTTTACTTCCTTGTCCTCCTCGTCCTTGTAGGAATACGTGAGATTCTTGTGATTGTAGCAGAGTATGTAGATGTTATCCTGAACGCTCTGAACTGCTATATAACCGTCACCCTTGCTGAGGAGGTTTCCGTTTATCTTGGACGCGAAATACAGCGCATGGTATGCGGGCTTTCTTATGCCGTCCTTGCTGACGATGCCTGAGCCGCCGTGTAGTATTCCGGCAGGGGCAAATTGCATGGAGAGCCTGTCTGTCGCTACCCAGAAGCAGATCATATCCACATAATCCAGGAAAATTCCCACCTCCCGCAGGACACCTGATGCTCTCGTGCAATGATCATTCATCGCATTGCGATTGGACATGATAGGGGTTGTCTCCGTTATATAGATCGGACGCTCATATGCACCGGCTGATTTAAGCCTACTCCTAATGCTGCTGATCTGATTCTTCGGAAACTCAGGATTCATATTTCTCCGCTTTTCACCCTTGTAAGGGTTCTCGTTAGCAGCGCCTTTATCAGGCGTATAAGGAAAGATAATAACAGAATAAAAGTCTGGATATCTGCCGATTTCCTGCCATTTTTCGATATAATTAGCCACATTAATTTTCTGGCCATCCAGCATCCAGTCAGGGCCGCCCACCGCTGTCTTCGGACAGTGATCCTTGATTATCTTATATGACTCGTCAAATACATCTATATATTCACTATTTGTATAATACTCAAGCCCGATATCGCCGAATTCGAATATCCACTCGGAAACTTCCTTCTCTCCATACCTGAACATGGCATGATCCATGAACTTGTTCAGAAAATATTTCCACTGACCGATGTTTTCGAAATACATACTGTCATCTTCCTGATAGAGGCGCTCACTGGCATTTTTTACGATGCATTCGGGATGCGGCGTCATGTCGAAGAACGGATGCACCTTCAGCTCTACCAGGAAATCAAGCACCGTATCAATCGTCTCGAAGCTTAAGTTTCTGTCATCCGCCGAGGTGGCTATCATGCAGCTCGGGGCGAACAGATTCCACATTCTTATATATCTGAAATTAAGCCAGCTCACCATATTTTCAACATGCTTTTGTATGGAAGAATTGACCAGCCTGTAAACCGCTCCCACCGTGATAGTCTTATTGAAGATATCCTCCACCTGCTTGCCGGTATTGAGGATCAGATCCACCGTCGGGACCTCTTTTACAGTATCCTGCGCTATATCCTTCTCATCAAGATGCTGCATGACCTGATTCTTCTCATCAGATGTAAGGCTTTCCTTGCTCTTAAGCGCGCTCCTGGTACTCTTCTTGTACTGCGACGGGCAGGTTCCATAGGTCTCCCTGAATACCCTGTTGAAGGTAGACGGGCTGGCAAATCCATTATCAATAGCGACGTCTGTGATGGACTTGTTAGTATTCATAAGATCGGCCGTGGCATATCTGAGCCTGATTCGATTCACATAATCTGGGAATTTCTCTCCGGTGGCCTTCTTGAACATTCTTGATATGGTGGAGACTGACACGAACATCTTCCCTGCCAGCTCGGCCAGGCTGATGGGTTCGTTATAATTATTATTAATATAACCCAGGATCTCGCGTATCTTACCCTCTTCACTGTCCAGTGATCCGTCATTTGGGATAGCTCTGTCAATCTTGAAATTACGAATAAGGCAATTAAGGAGCCTTCCATAGCGTTCCATGAGGCTGGCAGCGTCCCTCTTATCGCCATTAATAGTAATAAAGATTATTTCCTTAATAACACTCTGCAGATCCTCATATCCAGAATCCTTAGAGGTCAGATAATTACACCAAAATGCAACATAGTCTTCCCCCAGCATCTCCGCCAGCAATTCATAGGAGATCAGAATCTTGCATACGAGGGCATTGGACTCAACATACATATAATGAATCTTGTTGCTGTTTATAAGCAATATTTGCTCAGACATGACCACGTATTCATTGTCCTCAACAAATACTCTTATGTAACCATCAACTACAAATAATAATTCTATTTCCTGATGAAAGTGTTCCGACTCATTCTTGGCACGATATACATTACATGTAACGCCATCGATATTATATCTGTTTCGCATAAGCACCTCCCGAAACGCCCTAGGCCCTGGCGGCATGACCCTCTTTGCACCAGAACGGCACCCCTCATGAGAAATCATAGCAAGCCCAGGCGACTCCCTTAACGCTTATATTATACAAATTCCCACTGCAAAAATCTACTTACGCATTATCTTGTAACTATTCAGAGCCAGGTAAAATTTCATAAATCAAGCGTGAAATGCTTGCTTTTCTAAGACTGATTCTGAAATTTTATCTGGCGAGATATCCACATGAGCAAAAGGAAAGCTTCGAAGAAGCGATTTTGCGATGCCTGAGCATGCAGAGAAGCTGCCAGTGGCAGGTT
>CAVARE010000007.1:0-22417 GCA_963591145.1 Anaerotignum sp.
AAAGGTCGAAAAAAGGTTCTTCCGAAAAGTTTTGTATTAGTACTTGACTTCCCAACAGCGGCTGCACAACAAGGCAAACAAGCTTGCCTTGTTGCACAGCCGTTGTCTGGGACTTTTATAACAAATCAGCGAAGGCGTTTTCGAGCAGGGGCTGCACGCCGAGGTTCACGGCGCATTTCTGTTGCACCTCGTTTACGAGTCAGAACATGAGATTTTAAGGCGGGGTTGCCTTCGGCGAAATGCACATTAAAATCATGACGGTTTCGACATTTTAACAAGTTTTTTCGGCGAAAAGTATTGACTCAATACTGTCAAAATGTTAAGTTTTTCCTTATTATAGTAAGAAAATAAACAAGTTTATATTCTTAAAGGAGATTCAAAATTATGACAAAGAAAGTATTAGCACTTACGCTTGCAATGGTTATGGCAGGAAGCTTCACAGCATTTGCTGGTGAAGCAGCAGAAGAAACCACTGCAGCGGCTTCAACCATTGACACATCAACAATTCCAGGCCTGGAAGATGGTGTTCTTACAGTAGCTATGGAATGCGCATATGCTCCATATAACTGGGCTCAGCCAGATGATTCTAACGGAGCAGTTCCTATTAAGGATTCTGTCCTTTATGCAAATGGTTATGATGTAATGACAGCTAAGAATATCTGCGAATACCTGGGCGTAGAGCTGGAAGTAGTTCAGCTGGATTGGGATTCACTTATTCCTGCAGTTCAGGCTGGCGTAGTTGACGCAGTAATCGCCGGACAGTCAATGACAGCTGAGAGAATGGAATCTGTTAACTTCGCAGGCCCATATCTTTACGCAAGCATCGTTTGCCTTACTAAGGCTGACAGCGCATATGCTTCAGCTAAGGGAATCTCAGATCTTGCAGGCGGCAAATGCACAAGCCAGTCAGGAACTATCTGGTATGACACATGTCTTCCACAGATCGATGGCGCTGACATCCAGAGCCCTGCAGAATCTGCACCTGCTATGATCATGGCAGTTGAATCAGGAACAGTTGATTTCGTTTGTACAGATATGCCTACAGCACAGGCTGCAGTAAGTGCATATTCAGATCTTGTAATCGTTGATTTCTCAGATTCAGATGATAACTTCGAAGTTTCAGATGAAGATATCAACATCGGTATTTCAATCGCTAAAGAGAATACAGCTCTTAAGGATGCAATTGATTCATATCTTTCAACACTTACAGCAGATGATTTCAACGAGCTCATGGCATCAGCAATTGAAATTCAGCCATTAAGCGAAGAGTAAAACACATTAGACAAAACACAAGAACAACGATTGAGTCATGATGGCTCTGTCGTTGTTCTTTATCACATTGGGGATCTTATAAATGCAGAATTTATTTACTGATATAGCAAGTCTATGGGACAAATATGGCACAGTTTACCTGGAAGGTATGAAAAATACCCTGATACTGGCCATTGTAGCAACCATTATCGGATGCATCATCGGATTTTTATGCGGCATATTGCAGACGATTCCTTACTCGAAGAATGATAATATCTTCAAGAGAATTATTCTCAAGATAGTAAGAATCATTATTCGTGTATATGTCGAGGTATTCCGTGGAACGCCTATGATCCTTCAGGCAGTATTTATCTACTATGGTGTACCTTATTTCTTTGGTCATGTATTTGACAATATATGGGTCGTAAGTATTATAGTCGTATCTATTAATACCGGTGCATATATGGCCGAGTCGGTAAGAGGCGGTATCATCTCGGTTGATCCTGGTCAGACGGAGGGTGCCAAGGCTATCGGCATGACACATTTCCAGACCATGGTTCATGTTATCTTGCCGCAGGCGCTTAGAAATATCATGCCGCAGATCGGCAATAACTATATCATCAATGTTAAGGATACATCAGTTATGTTCATCATCGGATTCTCTGATTTCTTCGCAGTACATAAGATGGTATCTGGTGCGATCTTCAAATATTTCCCATCAGCATTCCTTGAGATGGGCGGATATCTGATCATGACGCTGGTTGCTTCTATACTGCTCAGAATCGTTGAGAAGAAGCTGAAAGGCAGCGATAACTATGAGATGCTCTCGGCTGATCAGTTGGTCATGACTGCGGGAACATATAATACTCCTAACAAGGGAACACCATTTGACGAGAGAAGCAAGGAATTCCCTAAGGATCAGAGAAATAACAAATATGCCGATATTAATATCAAAAAGGAAAATGAGAATATCCAGGAGGTAAAAGATAATGAGTGAACTGATTTTAGAGATCAAGCATCTGTCCAAAACCTTCGGAACTCATGAGGTTCTTAAGGATATTGATTTCACGGTAAATAAAGGCGATGTAACCAGCATCATCGGAGCATCAGGAAGCGGCAAATCAACACTGTTAAGATGCATTAATCTGCTGGAGATTCCTACATCTGGTGAGATCTTATATCACGGGGCTGATGTTACTAAGGGTAAGCTCAACCAGTCAACATACCGTTCTAAGGTGGGAATGGTTTTCCAGAGCTTTAACCTGTTCAATA
This sequence comes from Anaerotignum sp., assembly GCA_963591145.1. Classification (GTDB taxonomy): domain Bacteria; phylum Bacillota; class Clostridia; order Lachnospirales; family Lachnospiraceae; genus RGIG5612. The sequence goes on from CAVARE010000007.1 coordinate 2,524, forward strand.
ACATGACAGTTCTTAAGAATTGTCTGATAGGACAGGAGAAGGTTGCTAAGGTAAGCAAGGCCGAGGCTAAGGACAGGGCAATGTATTATCTGGATAAGGTTGGAATGGTTCCTTATATTAATGCTCTTCCGAGACAGATATCAGGCGGTCAGAAGCAGCGTGTGGCCATCGCGAGAGCCCTGGCAATGCAGCCGGAGATTCTGCTTTTTGATGAGCCGACCTCAGCGCTGGATCCTGAGATGGTAGGTGAGGTCCTTCAGGTTATGAGATCACTGGCAGAAGAAGGAATGACCATGCTGGTGGTAACTCATGAGATGGGATTTGCCAGAGACGTAAGCAACCACGTGGTATATATGGCTGACGGCGTTATCTGTGAGGAGGGACATCCAAGCGAGCTCTTCAGTAATCCTAAAAATGCACGAACCAGAGAATTCCTGGCGCGTGCACTGTAGATATAATGGAGCCGCATCCACCACAGTACGAATCTGCCATCAACGGCATCTTATCGCAGAATTGAGTGGGATAATTACATAGTGATAAAAAGGCAATAGCCCGAAGCACAGATGATGTGTTTCGGGCTATTCTCTTTTGTGTTATCTGCGGGGATTCCTTAGATAAGTGGAAATTCTTGCTGAAGAATGACAGACCAGTTACTTTTCTGATGTAGAAAACGGACTATAGTTACCAGCTGCTTTACCGCCGCAGCCATGCGCGTTCTTCCTCAGCCCAGGTATATGCACCCATATATTCCCCATTGAATAAATCTGTCTCACCGTTCAGATAATTATAATAATCACAGTCAACTTTCTCGGCCAGGATGCGGATATTTCCGTAATTAGATTCTATGATATCTGCGATCTCGTATTTACTGAGCGTCTGTCGCAGGCGGCTTAACAGCATACGGACGTGGCTCTTGGCAGTATCTTCGGCGCAATCCTCCAGCATGAGGAATATAATCTTATCAATTGAAACCCAGCCGCCCTTGTGGTGAACCAAAAGGGCCAGGAGCTCCTTCGCTCTCTTACTGGAGAAGAATACCGGTGTTGACCTTACGAATACATCGAATTCAGGAAAACACCTGATGAACGGTTTATCAGAGCGGCTGTGATTGCCAGTGATGAAGTTCTCCATTTTCTGCAGGGCATGACCGATTTGCTCGTTATCATAGGGCTTTAATATATAACCGACCGCATCTGCGTCCCAGGCATCCAATGAGAACTCGGGATATGCAGTTACGAAGGTGATCAGGGGCAGTATCTGCCCCCGTTCCTTAAGCTTCTGGGCAAATTGTATTCCATTTAGCTCAGGCATTTCCACATCCAGGAATATTCCATCACATGAATTTTGCAATACATAGTCAAATGCAAGCTTGGGATTATTGAATTCAATTATCTCATGTTTGGATGAATCTGGAAATGAATGTATGATAGTGGAGAGCAGATGCAGTGCTCTGGGTTCATCGTCAACTAATACTAATCTCATATATCTACCTCTGTAAATGCTGTTTATGTGAATACTGTTCAAACCTTAGGTGCAGAATACTGCCAGCGGCAGGTTATTTGCAGTGCAGCTCCTAACTTGTCCTTAACACACAATATCGCTAGTCCTGCGAATTCTGTCTGACGGAATAAATATCTCGATAGATGTTCCTTCCCGGTCTTCCTTACTGTTGATGATCAATTGTGCATTTAACAGCGATGCCAGACGTGTGCGGATATTTTCAAGAGAATGGCCGGCACGCAGTTTATCCTTATCGAATCCCATTCCGGAATTAGATACTACGATATGAATTCCAGCGGCATTTTCGTAGACCTTAAGCCGGGCATATCCGCCGTCTAATTTGCTTCTCACACCATACTTGATGGCATTTTCCAGAAGCGGCTGTACACTCAGCGGCGGAATCATGAAATCTCTGACCTGGATATCCGCTTCGTAGCTTAATTTGTCCTGAAAACGAACCTCCTGGATATACATGAAGTTTTCAATATGATCCTCCTCCTTCCCGAAGGGAATCAGCTCTGCATAATTCATGAAATCTATATTATGGCGTATGTAATTGGAAAATCTTACAATCACGCGGGAGGCCTCGGCCGGGTTGGTCATGCATAATTCTTGTATGGTAAGCAGTGTATTGTATAGAAAATGTGGCTGAATCTGGCTCGAGAGCATCGCCATCTGTGTTTGGCTGGCATAACGCTCCAGCTCAAGGAGCTTCTTCGTGCGAGCCAGAGCCTCGTGCTGATATTTGTAATAGCTTACGAAGCTAAGGATGACGTTACATATAATTGCAGCCGGCAGAGCCAGAATAATGAATACGTTATTAGGAATCCAGTCATATATAAAGGTCATACATGTGGCAGTATAGGAGGCAAGCAGGATAAGCGCCGGCTCCAGACAGTCAGAATTTTTGTAGCAAATCCCACGAACCACGAAGAAGCACCAGATAATAATTGCCGCAAATATAAGCGCATATATGAAGTACCATCCGGCATACAGGTGCAGAAGAACCGGCAGAATGATATATGCGCAGATAGCCAGAGTTATAAGCCCCTCGCATATCTGCATCCAGAGCTTGTTAAGGACATTTGGAAAATAAATATGAAATGAATATATGCCCCAGCCGATAATTACCAGCCTGAGGAGCATGCATATAAGGCTGAGTACATTGTTGGAACAGAATTTATTGACAGAGTCTATATATCCTGTGCTTCCGATGCTGTTGATCAGAAACAGTGCAGTTGTCAGAAAGCCCAGGATCGTCATAGGCCGCAGCAGGTGAGTTTCCTGTGATAACGAGAACAGGAAGAACATCAGAAACAATATTAGAAATAGTGTCACAACAATAAATATAATATTTCGTGTAGAGTCGATATTACCGATATGAACGCCGATGGCCGACAGCTCAGGGGCAATGGTAAGTCCTGTTGTACTGCCCTGCAGCTCAATGACAATCTCTGTGGCGCCTTCCCCGTCAATCGCATAGAGCTGATAGCCTGTAGGCGAAGGGATTCGGGTGGACAATTGCTTGCCATTAACGAAGATCTGATAATTCTGTAAAAATCCTGTCATTGATAAGACGATATTGCTCTTACCTGCAAATGCATTGAAATCATCAATAATAAGTCTGTAAGACGCATTGCCCGTCTCAGGAAGAGTATGCTGTGAGCCCTGAATCCAGCGGTCAGGAAGGGTAGCGTATTGTGCTTCAGGCAGCTCGCCCTCGGGCTCAGAATATATTAATGTATCCGGATAGAACTCCCAGTCACCTGCCAATGTAACACTATAAGAATAAGCATCACTTCCGTCGAACAGATAGTGCCCGTCAGTAACAGACGGGGTAGTGTTCTCGCGGGAGAAGAGCAATATAATTATGGCAGCGGCAAGTACGGCTGCGCAGAATATGGCGGATTTGATTTTATAGGTTGTAGCAGATTTCATTTGCAATATGTTCCTTGAATTTCAACGTATCTGAGAATATCTGGAATTGTTTGTAAAAATTTTCAAGGCACCGTAAACCTCGGCATGCGGCAGCTGTTCGAAATCGCTTTCGCTGACTGATTTCTCACAGTTGCTGCGCCGTCCCAGCGCCTGCATCTTCCAGTAAATATCATATTGATAATATACAACATAACAGAGACGTCGGGCAATATAGCCCGACGCTTCTATTATAGCAGATTTATTTGCAGCTGCTTTATCTGAATATTCAGATAAAATGATATTCTGAAGGATTATTTGCTGATAACCAGCTCGCCGTCAACTCTTGAGAACTGCTTCATGAAATCCCATGCAATCTGAGCATATGAGTAGCTAACCCAGTGCGGCAGTCCTTCTACGCTGGCCAGCTTAACCATCATATTGCCGTCTGCATCATCAAATTCTGCAAATGTATATTCAGTGCCGTCGATGGTCTCTGTATAATTTCTGTCAGCGAGAACGCCTAACTTATTATCATCAGTCTTCTGAGCTTCGCCGCAGCCGTCCTTGGCAAGCCATGCATTAAGACCCGTGATCATGTAATCGTTATAAGGAACCTGATATGTCTCTTCACCATTTATTTCTGCGCCGCTCTCGCATTCGCCAACCTCCAGATACAGAGGAATCTTAGCTGATGCAGCCATCTCTTCTAATGTCCATGTCTGATCATATCCGTCCAGCTGTGCCAGGCCAAGATTTGCTGATGAATGAGCTATGATACCTGCGAGAATGTCAGCATTCTTAACGCCGCAGGTAAGAGATGCCCAGCCGCCCATAGACATACCTGATGTATATACTTTTGTTCTGTCGATTGGATATCCCTCTTCCTCAAGGAAATCAAGCTGGGTAGAGATATTTGCACATGTATACTCGAAATCAATTCCTTCGTTTTCAGGAACAACTACAATAAAACCATTGTCATAAGCAATATTTACAAATCCGTGGTCAGTAGCCTCGAATAATGTTCCGCCGCCGCCGTGATAGCAGAAAATAACAGGATATGTCTCGGTATTATCTTCAGCTAACATATAGTCTGGCGTATATACTAACATCTCGTGATCCGGGTCATCGTGGTTGTAAACGGATTCAACGATGCCGCGGCTGGCCCAGTATTCGATCATTGTATCGCTGGCCCATTCTGAATCGCCGAGAAGAGCGAGCTCATACTTGATGAGGCTCATTATCTTCTCGCCTTCTTCAGAATTAATAAAGGAGTCAATATCAAAATTTTCACCGCCGTTACCCTTTACGATCAGGTATGGGCAATAAAATCCACCATATACAGTGCCGTCAAACCACAGAGCCTTGTCTTCATACTCTCTGATCTCGCCTGTATAATCATCAGATTCTGCTGTTGGGATAGCCGGAGCGGCTGCCTCTTCGGATGCGCCATCTGCACTTTCCTCGCCAGAGCCTTCCTCCGCGTCGTTTACTTCAGCATTTTCAGTGTCAACGCTGTCACCTTCAGATACAGCCTCTGCAGGTGCTGCATCTGCTGCCCATGCAGTGCTTCCAAGAGAGAAGCATGTTATGGATGCAAGAAAAACTAACAATAACTTTTTCATAAACTTTCTTACCTTTCCTTTCATAGTATGAAGAATAGATCATTTTAACAGGAGGTCTATCTCTTCATTAGTAACGTAACCTCGCATAATATACATGCCTCACCGCAACAACACCGTAACAGAGAATATGCTTATTTTACAATCAATTTACAATATCAGGATTTTGCATTTTACCTTACTTTTTTAATATTGCCAGCGTAGGAAACAAAAAGGTTTATAGATAAGAAAGGACAAAGAAAATCCTATGAAGAAATTAATGAAAAAAGTAGCAGCTATCGGTCTTGCAGCAGCAATGACAGCAGCATTCGTTGGATGCGCATCAGCAGCAGAAGAAGAAACAACAGCATTAGAAGTTAACACAGAACTTAAGGGTACAATCACACTGGCAGGCAGCACATCAATGGAAAAACTGTGCGAGGCTATGTCAGAGAGCTTCATGGAAGTATATCCAAATGTTACAGTAACAGTTCAGTATACAGGTTCAGGTGCAGGCCTTGAGTCTCTGGCAGCAGGAAGCGTTGATATCGGCGATTCTTCAAGAGCATTAAAGGACGGCGAGAAGGAAACAGGAGCTGTAGAGAACATCGTAGCAATTGATGGTATCGCAGTTATTACAGATAAAGACAATACAGTTAAGGACATCACAAGCGAGCAGTTAGCTAAGATCTATACAGGCGAGATTACAAACTGGAAGGATCTGGGCGGCGAAGATGAAGCTATCGTAGTAATCGGCCGTGAGAGTGGATCAGGTACAAGAGGAGCATTCGAAGAGCTTCTTGAAATTGAAGATAAATGCAAATATGCACAGGAACTTGACTCAACTGGCGGTGTATTAGCTAAGGTTGCAGCTACACCTGGTGCAATCGGTTATGTTTCACTTGATGTAGTAGATGATTCAGTATCAGCTGTCTCACTTGATTCAGTAGAGCCAACAGAAGAGAATATCGTAGCCGGCAAATATTCACTCTCTCGTCCATTCGTAATGGCAACAATGGGTGAAATCTCAGAGCAGAACGAACTTGTTCAGACATGGTTCAACTTCATCGAATCTGAGGCAGGACAGAACGTTATTACAGCAATCGGACTTATTCTTCCACAGTAAAGGATAGTAATTCATGGATACGAAGGTAAATTCAAAAATATTAGGTGGGCATAAGAGAAAGATCTCAGAGGTCTCAGCCAAGACAATATTTACGATTTGCGCAGTAGCAGCAATCGCTGCAGTAGCATCCATCACAGTTTACATGTTCATTATGGGCGCTCCGGCTTTTGGTAAAGTCGGAGTGCTTGAATTACTATTTGGAACTGTATGGAAACCGACAGCTGCAGAACCATCATATGGTATTGCATATATCATATTGTCTTCAATAGTAGGTACATTCTTCAGCGTACTGATCGGTGTGCCGATCGGACTTCTTACAGCCGTATTCTTAACAGAGATCGCAGGCAAGAAGACATCAGCTGTTCTTCAGCATGTAATTGAACTTCTGGCAGCGATTCCTTCGGTAATATACGGACTTCTGGGCATGATGATCTTGAATCCGCTCATGTATAAATTAGAAAAGCTTATATTTGCGGGATCAACGACCCATCAGTTCACTGGTGGTGCAAATATGATTTCGGCCATTATCGTTTTGGCCATCATGATCCTTCCTACAGTTGTAAATGTCAGCGCATCTTCTATAAGAGCCGTACCTAAGAGCATGAGGGCAGCTTCACTGGCATTAGGCGCCAGCAAGATGCAGACAACATTTAAGGTAACGATTCCGGCGGCCAAGTCAGGTATCCTGACAGGTATCGTTCTGGGTATAGGACGTGCATTAGGTGAGGCGATGGCCATCAACATGGTTGCAGGCGGTTCAGTTAACCTGCCGTTGCCGTTTAATTCAGTAAGATTCCTTACAACTCAGCTTGTAAGTGAGATGGGATATGCAGAAGGAACCCATAGACAGGTTCTGTTCAGCGTTGGTCTGGTATTGTTCATATTCATTATGATCGTAAACCTGGTACTGATGCGTGTTAAGAAGGGAGCTGAGAAGAATGACTGATCAGATGGTAAATACAGTGTCAGGCTCAGCTGCTGACCAGATGAATGCAGGCACAGGCAGCCTCATGGTAAAAAGGCACAGACCTAAGGATAAGATGCAGTATTTCTTCATATATCTGTGCTCAGCCTTTACGGTACTTCTTATTGCAGGCATCATCGTCTATGTATTGGTTAAGGGCGTAGGCTCTATTAACTGGGAGTTTCTGACATCAGTAACATCGGTTCTGAAGGGAACAGTCGGTATCGCCGGCAATATCGTAAATACACTGATAATTCTGATTTTAACCTTGATAATCGCGATTCCTCTGGGCATCGGCGCGGCTATTTACCTGAATGAATATGCTAAGCCAGGCAAATTAGTTACTATCATAGTATTTGCGACTGAGACTCTGTCAGGTATCCCGTCAATCATATTCGGTCTGTTCGGCATGGTATTTTTCGGACAGGTGCTGGGATTAGGATATTCGCTGCTCACAGGTTCTCTCACACTGTTCCTGATGGTGCTGCCTCTTATAACGAGAAATACGCAGGAAGCCCTGAAGACTGTTCCTGACAGCTACAGAAGCGGCGCAGTAGGATTAGGTGCCGGCAAATGGTATACAATAAGAACTATTTTGGTTCCATCGGCGATGCCTGGCATAATCACAGGTGTTATCCTGGCAGTCGGCCGTATCGTTGGTGAATCAGCAGCGCTTCTCTTCACGGCAGGAAGCGGCAAATCATTGCCTGCCAATATCGGAGCATTATTTGGCAAGATATTCCAGTCAGGCGGAACACTTACGACTCAGCTGTACTTAAGTGCAACCAGTGAAGGCGATTTTGATACAGCATTTGGTATCGCAGTAATTCTGCTGGTTATCGTATTCCTGATCAATCTGGGAACTAAGCAGCTTATGAAGAAATTTGACAGAACAAGGATGAAATAAAATGGAACAAAAAGATAAAATTTCTGTTGAGAATCTGCATTTATACTACGGAGAAAATCACGCATTAAAGGGTATAAATATGAATATCTGTCCTAATGCTGTCACTGCATTTATAGGACCGTCAGGATGCGGAAAATCAACATTTTTAAAGACACTTAATAGAATGAATGACCTTGTAGACAATGTAAAGATCGAAGGCAAGGTTTTGTTAGACGGAGAGGATATCTACGACCCGAGAGTTGACGTAACAGTTCTTCGTAAGAAGGTCGGCATGGTATTCCAGCAGCCTAATCCATTCCCAATGAGCATTTATGACAACATCGCTTACGGACCGCGTGTCCATGGAATCAAGAACAAGCACGAGTTAGATGAGATCGTGGAAGAGAGCTTAAGGGGAGCCGCAATATTTGACGAGGTCAAGGACAGACTCAAGAAATCTGCCCTGGGTCTGTCAGGCGGACAGCAGCAGAGAATCTGTATCGCCAGAGCTCTGGCAGTTCAGCCGGAGGTGCTTCTTATGGATGAGCCTACATCAGCACTTGACCCTATCTCAACATCTAAGATCGAGGACTTGATGGAAGAACTCAAGAAAAAATATACAGTTGTAGTTGTAACTCACAACATGCAGCAGGCAGCGCGTGTATCTGATTATACGGCGTTCTTCTTATTAGGAGAGCTGGTAGAGTTCGGTGCTACCAAGAAGATATTCTCTAATCCTCAGGAGAAGAGAACAGAAGATTACATTACAGGGAGATTTGGCTGATGAGATTAAAATTCGACGAGCAGTTAAGGCAGCTTAATATTGAAATGACAAATATGGGTACCATGATCCAGGAGGCTATCCAGCAGGCAATTAACGCATTCCTTACCCAGAATGTGGAGCTGGCCAAAAAGATCATGGAAGAAGATGAGCAGATAGATCATGAACAGAAGCAGATCGAGAGCATCTGCCTGAATCTGCTGATCCAGCAGCAGCCGGTTGCCCGGGATCTCAGAAATATCACAGCAGCCCTTAAGATGGTTACTGATATGGAGAGAATCGGAGACCATGCGGCTGATATTTCAGAGATAACGGTAGCAAGTGCTGATACACCATATAAGTTTAATACAGAATTACTGAAGAAGATGGCAGCTGAGACCATAATCATGCTTCTTCATGCTATCGAGGCATATGTTGAGAAGGATATGGATAAGGCACAGGAGGTTATCGCTCATGATGATATCGTAGATGAGCTCTTCCTGGAGGTTAAGAAGGAATTGGTAGACCTGATGAAGAGTAATCCTGATTATGAGGAGCATGCAGCTGACATGCTGATGGTAGACAAATATCTCGAGAGAATCGGTGATCATGCCACAAATATCGCAGAGTGGGTTATCTTCTCCATCAACGGCGTGTTGGAGCTGTAATCCTGCTTCATGCGTCATATTGCTAGCCTGGACAGGCGGGTACACAAAAAGCCAGTTTGCTATTGTGCCGTGAACCTCGGCGTAGCAGCCACTGTTCGAAAACGCCTTCGCTGATTGTTTTCTCGCAGTGGCTGCGCCGTCCCGGCACGGCAGCAAACTGGCTATATTTTTGTTGATTTATTCCGGCCTGTCCAGGCAGTCAGATAATTTTCGCATCATAAGCCCACAGGCTGTATATCCTGCCCTTGAAGGAGATATCCATACAGCTGTCGGAGCGGTTGATGAACAGCAGTATCCTGTCATCACCTGAGAAACGCTCCAGGGCGATAACATCATCATTAACAGGCGTCAATCTGAAGCCGCCATTCTTAAGACACGGGTGAGCATGATAGAAATTTCCCAGCCACCTGAAATGTTCCACCAGATCCTTATCTTCATGACCCCATGGATATGTACGTCTGCAGTCAGGGTCACTTCCACCCATAACACCAGCTTCATCCCCGTAATATATGTCAGGAACTCCCGGCAGGGCATATTGAAGAATTGAGAGCATCTTGAATCTGATTCTGGCCAGATTATATTGCTCTTCGTCCAGGTCGAAATATTTCGTATCATGGTCAAATCCATACTTAGCAATAGGATATCCACCCAGAATATTCATAACCCTCTCCCTGTCATGACTTCCCAGAAGATTAAGGGCACCATAGAAATTCTCAGGCGGGAAATTCTCCGCGATACTCATATATCGCTTGCAAAATTCCGCAGCATTGATCTGTCCTGTGACAAATGCTAATGCAGCCATGCGGAATGGATAATTCATGGTAGAATCAAGCTCTTCTCCCAGAAAATATTCCATAGGCTGTCCATAATTATATTTATTGGTAGGATCATCCCAGACCTCTCCTAGTAGGAGCTTATCATCGCCCTCAGCCTTAACGGCTCTTCTGATTGCTTTAATAAAGGAGTTAGGCAGTTCATCCGCCACATCTAATCGCCATCCGGAGGCTCCCAGTCTCAGCCATTTGCGGATGATGCCATTTTCCCCCGCGATATAGTCTACATATTGCGGATTGATAGTGACGAAGTCCGGCATGTCGGCGATATTCCACCAGCATCTGTAGCCGTGGCCATCGGGCTGGAAGGAAAACCATGAGCGATAAGGAGAATCCATGTGATTCATGGCGCCCTTCTCACCGCCCTCTTGATAATATTGATCATAGAAATCAAAATACTTGCTGTCGGCGCCACAATGGTTGAATACACCATCAAGTATGATGCGGATACCATGCTTAAGCGCGTCCTCTGCCAGTCGTTTGAAGGATTCTTCATTTCCCAGTCCAGGGTCTATCATGGTATAGTCTGCCGTATCATACCTGTGATTAGATCTGGCCAGGAATATAGGATTCAGGTAGATCACGGTTATGCCGAGATCTGCCAGGTAATCCAGTTTCTCTCTGATGCCGTCCAGGGATCCGCCATAAAATTTCCAGCGGCATATCTCGCCGTTTTTGTCAAATTCATTTACAGGAGGTCGGTTCCAGTCAGTCTCCACCACTCGCGGCACACCGCCTCTTATATCAGGGAGCGTACCGAAATTGTCGGGATTAAATGCTGAGCTTCTGGCAAATCTATCCGGAAATATCTGATAAACGATGCCATTTTTAAACCATTCCGGCACAGGGGTTTCCTTATAGACAGTAATCTGAAAGGACGTAGGAGGATAATCATATACCTGACCTAATCCGCCGAGACTGTCAGGATTATTGCCATAGAATACGGTTTTAGAAGCATTTGCCACTATAAAATAGTAGAACAGAGCGCATGGAGTGGATGGCAGCGTTATAGTTACAGTAAACACAGATAAGACCTGATTCATATCAATCAGGTCTTCTCCGTGTCCTTCTCTCCATAATCTTAATTGTATACTGTCTGCCTCTGGGGCATATATTGAGAGCGTTATCTCCTCGCCGGCATGACATGCGCCGAATCTGCTTCTGTAGCGAATGTCCTGGGAATCGTGAATTATAATCATAGCATGCCTTCGTAAAGTTCCTTGTAGATTTTAGCTGACGTGGTCCATGAATAATCGGCATTCATAGCGCGAGCCTGTTTATCACGCCACTCGTCAGGCTTGTTAAACCAGACATCCAGCGAGCAGTCTAACGCATACTTCATGTCATCAGCATTGAATGTCATGAATGAGAAGCCATTGCTGTTATTGACTGTATCCTTCAGTCCGCCAGTTTCACGAACCAGAGGCAGCGCACCGTAGCGCATCGCGATGAGCTGTGTGAGTCCGCATGGTTCGAATCTGGATGGAACCAGCATAACATCGGCTGCAGCATATATATTATGAGACAGGTTGTTGTCGAACTTAATCTGAGCCGAGATCTTGTCGGGATACATCGAAGCATACCAGCTGAAGGCCTCTTCAAATTTATGCTCGCCGGTACCGAGTACAACTAACTGCATATTAGATTCAGCGATATGCGGCAGGTTGTAGGTTACCAGATCCAGACCTTTTTGCTCTGTCAGTCTGCTGATAATGGCATACATTGGAATATCGGGATCTACCGTAAGACCCAGCATGGATTGAAGACGCATCTTGTTTTGTGCCTTCTTCTCCCTGCAATCCTCGAGGCTGTAATTAGTGAATCTGTATTCACCATCACTATCATCCTTGAGAAATGGATCTGTCTCAGGATTCCAGGTATCATAGTCGATACCATTCAGTATTCCGCTTAAGACAGGCTTGCGGGCATTAAAGAGCCAGTCGAGACCTTCACCAAAGTAAGGTGTACAGATCTCCTCGGCATATGTCGGGCTCACGGTCGTAATCCTGTCTGCATACAGGCAGGCGCCTAACATGAAATTGGCGCATACGCTGTTGAATCGTCTCTGGCGCAGCTGATTGTCAGCATTGGTATTATTAAGTCCACAGATATCACCGATGACGAATTGGTCAAATATTCCCTGGAACTTAAGATTATGAATTGTATATACGGACTTAGTCTTGCTGAACTTGGTTTGCATATAGAATTCACGCATAAATACAGGCGTAAGTGCTGTATGCCAGTCGTTGCAGTGCAGAATGTCAGGCTCAAAATCATCTATATGAAGGCAGGCCTCCAGGCAGGCTTTTGAGAAAAATGCCATCCTCTCGGCTTCGTCATCTCCTCCATACAGCTGGTCACGATAGAAATATCTCTCGCTGTCCAGAAAATAGAAGGTAATACCCTTGTGCTCCAGGGAAAATAACCCGCAGTACTCATGACGCCATGCCAGATCCACATAGAAATATCCGAGATATTTCATTTGCTCAACGTATTTCTGAGGAATGACGGACGCCTTCGGCAGCATAACACGGATATCCACCGGGTCAGAGCCGTCCAGCTTCTTAACCGCTGCAGGCATAGATCCTGCAACATCTGCCAATCCGCCAGTTTTCATAAATGGGTCAGCTTCATAAGCTGTGAATAGTACCTGCATCAGATAATGGTTCCTTTCTTGGCAAAAAATGGAGATTCTTTAGTTCCATGAATCTTACTTCCGCTGGTAATAGTTACTCTCTTATCGCAGATGAAATACTTAAGATCTGCGCCGCTTTCAACCTCTGTATGCTGCATGAGGATACTCTTCTTAACCGTGGCACCCTCAGCAATATGAGAGCTTCTGAATATGATGCTGTCCTCCACATCGCCCTCAATCGTGCAGCCTGCTGCAATGATTGAATTCTTAACCTTAGCCGTCGGAGCGAAGAAGGTAGGGCATCTGTCCTGAATATTGGTAAAAATAGTTCCATTTGAATTGAAGATCATGTGATTGGTGGTCTCTTTCAGAAGATCCATGCTGGTCTCGAAGTAGTCAAGCTGTGTATAAATAGCATGCTCATAACCTACGAATTCATAACGCTGGACAGGACATTCAGGTATATATTTTTCCAGGATATCAGGTATTCCCATGAAGTCGATATTAGAAAACCAGTCCACCATATCCTTGAGAAATGAAATATCTATGATCATGCAGTCCATGAATTCCTTGCCCTTGTACAGCATGGTGACAGGGCTGGATGAATTCGCATGAGCCTCGATCATAGGGCGATAGTCCATGCTGTATACTCTGTTAGAAGCCGTCATCAGCACATAATCCGCATTATCGTAGGTGAAAAATCGGAAGTTATCTTTAACATCGCGAAGCAGGAAAATGCTTGATTTGTCTCGTCTTCCATATAAGCTTCCCGGAAGCATGAATAATGCATGGGTCTTACGTCCGAATCCCCAGGATTTACCAGTTCCTACATGGTCGATCAATGAACGGTTGTTGAAAGGCATAATAAGTCCCACAGTCGGAATATTAGAATTAACCATGTTAGATAATGGAAAATCAATAAGTCTGTATCTGCCGGCAAATGGAAGAGCCGACAGAGGACGCGTGATGGTTGCATCACTTAATGCATCCGAATAATAATTTGCTGTAATAAGTCCAATCGTTTTGTTCATTTCATTCACCCCGCATATTCGCTGTCAGCGCCGATAACCAGAATCTTGCCATCCGGATCTTCTATAACAGAGCCGGCCTTTATGCTGACACCTTCATTAATGATAGCCTTAATTATCCTGCAGTCCGCACCGATCTTAACGTCTGGCAGGATGACAGAATCTCTGATTTCGCTGTTTTCGCCGACGCTGGCACCGGAGCTCAGGATCGAATGCTCCACATGACCGGTGATATAGCAGCCGTTGCTTACGATAGAATTCACAACAGAGCCCTTCTTGCCGATATACTGTGGAGTATAGAGATTGGAGTTGGAAAATACAGGAGTTCCCTCAACGAAGAGCTGAAGTCCCAGATTTTTATCCAGCAGGTCCATATTGGCCTCGTAGTAGCTGTCGATGGTTCCGACATCCTTCCAATATCCGTTGAAGCGGTAAGGAACCAGCTTCTTACCCTGACCTAACAGCATAGGGATGATATTTTTGCCGAAGTCGTGCTCAGATTCGGTATTTTCGTGATCTTCAAGAAGAGCGGCACGTAGCACATCCCAGGTGAAGATATAGATACCCATGGAAGCTAAATTGCTGTCCGGATTCTTAGGCTTTTCTGAGAATTTGCAGATAGTATCATTCTCATCGACACTCATTATGCCGAAACGGCTGGCCTCTTCCCATGAAACCTCATATACAGCGATGGTAAGAGCCGCGTCCGAATTCTTATGAGTTGCCAACATCTCGTTATAATCCATCTTATACAGATGGTCACCTGACAGGATCAGTACATATTCCGGGTCATAAGAGTCGATGAAATCAATATTTCTATAGATAGCATCGGCTGTGCCGTCATACCAGTTGCCGCCGTGTTCTGTCGCATAAGGCGGAAGCATAGATGTGCCGCCTGTTGCAGAATCAAGATCCCAGGACTCGCCTGTGCCGATATAGCGGTTGAGCGCCAGCGGTTTATACTGAGTCAGAACTCCGACCGTGTCGATACCAGAGTTGACGCAGTTCGATAAGCAGAAATCGATGATTCTGTATTTGCCCCCGAACGAAACTGCGGGTTTGGCGATTTTCTTCGTTAAAACTCCGAGGCGGCTTCCCTGTCCGCCTGCGAGCAGCATCGCAATACATTCTTTGCCGTTCATATAAATACCCTCCGTTAGTTTTAATCACCTGGTTTGGCAGGCGCGATCAATTACATTGTGGCTTGCGCATGCGCCATCCCGGCGCGTATGCAAGATGCGTTAGCTTCAATTAATTATGATATGTATGCCAGATGTCGTCGGCATATTCCTTAATAGTCCTGTCGCTCGAGAAATAAGCTGATCTGGCGATATTCATAAGAGACATCTGACCCCATTTCTCAGTGTCCTTATATATATTGCTGAGCTTCTCCCAAGCCTCAACATAGGATGTAAAATCCTTTATTACAAAATATTCATCTCCCCGCTCCATAAGTGCGTCGTAGATAGACCAGAAGCTGACAGGCTTACCGTATGCGTCCTTAAGTGTACCGTCCACCAGCTGGTTTATCATTTTACTGATACGCGGACTGGATGAAACTAGCTGTCTCGAATCGTAACCGCCCTGAGTATAATAGGTCATGGCCTCGTCGGCTGTAAGTCCGAATATAGTAATATTCTCATCACCTACATGCTCCTTGATCTCCACATTTGCGCCATCCAGAGTGCCCAGTGTCACGGCACCGTTCATCATAAATTTCATGTTGCCGGTTCCGCTGGCTTCCTTGCCTGCAGTTGAGATTTGCTCCGAGATATCAGCGGCAGGGTAGATGAGCTGCGCGTTGGAAGTGCAGAAGTTTTCTATAAATACAACCTTGATCTTCCTGTTAACCCGATTGTCGGTATTAATAAGCCGGGCGATTGTATTAATAAGATAGATAACGTCCTTGGCAAATGCATATCCCTGCGCTGCCTTGCCGGCGAATATAAATGTATATGGCTGAATCGGCAGCTTAGGGTTGTCGATCAGTCGGTTGTAAAGGTCTAAAATCTTAAGCGCGAACAGGAGCTGGCGCTTATAAGCATGGATACGCTTAACCTGAACGTCGAATACAGAGTCCGGATCCAGCTCTATGCCCTGAGTTTTAAGCACGTAGTTAGACAGACGGATCTTATTTTCACGCTTTATTTCCCGCAGCTTTTTGAGCAGCTCAGGGTCATCCTTATGACTTTCCAGCTGATCCAGCTTACGAATGTCATGTTTCCATTCATCACCCAGCACATCTGTAAGAAGTGCGCTGAGGCCTGGATTGGCCTGCATCAGGAAACGACGATGGCTGACACCATTTGTTTTATTATTGAAACGCTCTGGGAAGATTCTATAAAAATCCTTGAATACATCTTCCTTGAGAATCTGGGTATGGAGCGCGGCAACACCATTGGTCGAGTGTGATCCAATGATGCTTAAGTTGGCCATTCTGACGACGCCGTCCCATAAAATACATGTATTCTTAAGAACAGATGTGTCAGCAGAGCCGCGCTTGCTCATGAACTCACGGAATCGGCGGTCAATCTCTTCTACCATCATATATACTCTAGGAAGAAGTGACTGGAACATATCAATAGGCCAGGTTTCGAGAGCCTCCGGAAGTACGGTATGGTTCGTAAATGAGATGGTATTTTGTGTAATCTCCCATGCATCATCCCATTCCAGATGTTCATCATCAATCAATATCCTTAAGAGCTCCGGAATGCACAGCGTCGGGTGAGTATCGTTGATATGGATGCTGACTCTGTTAGGAAATGCTTTCCAGTCATCATGACCGTATTGCTTAATATATTCGCGGATGATATTGCCCAGACCTGCAGCAACCAGGAGATATTCCTGTCTTAGTCGCAGCTTCTTGCCCATGCCGTTGGAATCGTCAGGATAGAGAATACTGGTCATAGCGGAGATCTCACAATGCTCTCTCATGGATGCAGGATAGTCACCTCTGTTAAATGCCTCCATATCAATGGTTTCATGAACTGGGCGAGCTTCAAAAAGGTGCAGAACGCTTATATGTTCGCCGCCCTCTCCGATGATAGGAACGTCATAAGGAATGGCGCTTACTGCCTGATAATTCTTATGTTCATATATCATGCGGCCGTTTTCAAAACGTCTGTCTACATAACCGCCGTAACGGACGATGACCTCCCCCTCGTGTCTGGCATTTTCCCATGGATATCCATTCTCAAGCCATGGATCTGGAAGCTCAACCTGTCTGCCGTCTATAATCTTCTGCCTGAACAGACCGAATTTGTATCGAAGGCCGATGCCTTCTCCGGCGACGCCCAGGGATGCCATGGAATCCAGGAAGCATGCGGCCAGTCTTCCGAGACCGCCATTTCCAAGACCTGGTTCTGGCTCCATGTCCAGAAGATCCTGCAGGTCTATGCCCAGAATGGCCAGGGCTGCCTTAGCTTCGTCATAAATTCCTACTGTATATAGATAATTCTCAAGGAGCTTGCCGATAAGAAATTCCATGGAGAAGTAAAAAACCTTCTTCTGCTTGTCTTTAATAATAGCATCCTCGGTTGTTGCCCGCTTATAGCTGGCGGTTCTGGTGAGGGTATTAACAAGTGCGGCATACTGCTCAAAGGTTGAGCATTCTTCTACAGGCTTGCCGTAGAGAGATTTAAGCACTTGAGTATAAATTTCTGTGAATCTGCTTGTGTCAATCATCAATAAATTCCTCTGATTTTTGTGCATTTTGATATTAAAATAGCCCAACTATTTTAGCAAATAGTATAAACTCAAGTTCATTCTATCATATTTGCACAAAAATACAACGAGAGTCGCCCCGTATATTTGCGCAAATTTATTGAATTGTTTTATATGTTTTAACAATGTGATTGTACAAAACCTGTGCAGCAGGCGATAAAACGGAACGTTCTATGGTCGCAAGGCCGACGACGCGGTAGCCAGGATGCTCGAAGGGGTAAATGTTCACATTGCAGTTGATGCCTTTAAGGACCATCTCCGGCATGATGGCAAATCCGAATCCGTTCTCAACCATAACGAGAGCGGAGAGATCGTCTTCGATATGACCGTTGGAACGGTATATGATGTTGTGATCCTTCAGAAAATTTTTAATATCGGTATCTACGGATTCCTGCAGCATGATAAATGGCATGTCACGGATTTCGTCTATGTCTATATATCTGGAGGAGTCTCGCTTGGTGAAGGACTTAGGAGTTACGCATACCAGCGGATCGTTGTACAGCGGCTCGAAGGTGAGCTCCTCCGCTGAGCTCTGAGATATGAAACTGAAATCAACAACGCCTGAGCGCAGCCAGCTGCGGATATCGCCGTAGGAGCCCTGGTAAACATCGATGATCACGTTAGGATTTTCCCTTGAAAATGAATGTAAAATATCTGGAATCCAGTTTGTGCAGACAGAGGAAAATGTTCCCAGCTTAACATGACCATGCTTGAGTCCGCCTAATTGGGAAACGGCCTGGCGCAGTGCAGATTCACTATTTAAAACGGCATTTACATAAGGAAGGAGTTCCTTGCCGAAGTTGGTGAGACTGTTGCCGGAGCGGCTGCGGATGAAAAGCGACGTGCCCAGTTCATCCTCCATGGATGCGATGGCATGGCTTACGGCAGATGGTGTGATGTCCAGAACATTTGCCGCCTTGATGAAGCTGCCCTGTTCTACGACGGCTTTGAAAACCTGATATGATAATATTGTCATAATGATCCCCTCTTAATGTGATAGCGAATGTAAAGGATGATTGATTGCGGCGCGAACGTGGCGCAGCTGACTTTTTGGAAGCGGCTGCATTGTCCCGGCGCGTGGTTACTATTTAATTATTAGTATGAACCTTTAGGGCATAGGGTATATATGTGACGATATCGCCGGCGGTCATCCCCATTTCGCCTAACTGCTCGCAGGCCAGATCCCCGGCTCTGCCATGAATGAATACACCGATGCGCGCAGCGTCGAGTGGTTTATATTTCTGGGCGGCCAGAGAGGCGATTATGCCTGTGAGGCAGTCACCGGAGCCCCCGGTTGCCATGCCTGGATTGCCGGTGGTGTTTTGATAAATGGCAAATGCAGGAGCATGAGCGGCGTTACTGTCAGAATGAATATTCTGGCTGGCGACCAGGGTGCCGGAGCCCTTCAGGACAGCGAGGCAATTATATTGTTCGGATAATGCACAGACGGCATTTTTACGCGAATCAAGTCCTGATATTCCTTCACAGGTATGAAGCAGCCTCTTGGCCTCGCCTACATGAGGCGTTATGATGATAGTCGCATTAGAATGACGGACTTTATCTGCGAGAATATTACTTTCTGATATCATATTAAGTGCATCGGCATCCAGTATCAGAACACCTGAGTAATTATCAATTATATATGTGAGTATTTCCTGCGCCTGTGGGCTTTTGCCCAGGCCGCTTCCTGTGGCGATGGCTGAATATTCAGATAGATTTAGATGCTCATGCCAGCATATGCATGTCGCCTCAGGAACATTTATTTGCAAGATAGGAAGAAGGCTGGAATTAAAGTCTGGCAGCAGAAATCTTACCAGTCCTGCGCCGCTCCTGAGGGCTGCACGCCCGGTCAGTGTGGCAGCTCCTGCCATGCCCTCGGATCCTGCGAATATCAATAATTTGCCGAAATCTCCCTTGTGTGCATCCGGGGATCTCCTGAAAATAGTTTCGGATATATATTTGTCATCTGTATAGATCATAGTATTTCATTGCCTCTTTTATTTTTTATTGTCTTAATTTTCCACAACTTTACTTTTGCTCATGTGGCGATTCTTGACACATGAGATTTTAAAAATGCACTTAAAAATGTAAGCAATTTACGCGCATTTTATAAAATTTCGCGTGGCTCTGAATAGCTGCGCAAATAGAATGAACGAATCTGATTTGTAAAATGAATAAAACTAAACTTCGAAGTTATCTTATCAATATCAAATCATAAGTCAAGGCGGTTAACATTGATTTTACAATGGGCGGCTG
>CAVARE010000008.1:0-16077 GCA_963591145.1 Anaerotignum sp.
CTTAACAGGTATGCAGTACCTGCCATTTCTCATAGTAACAACACTATCCTGCAGATATGTCTTCATGGATGAGCTGGTAACCAGATGGTTAAGTGTCCTCTGAATCTGCAGCTTGGCAGCATTTTGACGTCGTCTTATATCCTTTAATTTAGGAGATGCATCATCTGCTATTTCGTCAAATCCTACTATGCATCTCTTGATCTCGCCGTTAAGAAGTTCACATGGATCGATAGCCGCAAGATATCCGCTCAGTGAATCCTCCGGCTCTTCGTCATTTTCAGGACGCAGAAATCTGAGTGCTGCCTCAGCCACATCTAACATCGATGAGATCTGCAGCAGATCCTCACATGACAAAATAGCGCCTATATCAAGGCGCATTACTGCCGGCTGAATATCCTTCAACTGCCCAAAATGCGGCCCAGACTTCTTGCGAAGTCTTGTGACCGCATCTGTAGTCTGAAGCTGTGCTGTCCGGATACATTCAATATCATTCATGGGCCTTAACTCGCGGCACATCCTTGCGCCCGCCTCCGAGCCCGCCTGCCCGGCCAATATCTCAACTATCTTGTCATATTCTAGTGTATGTAATACTTTTTCGTTCATAAGTTTATATAATTATTGCGTGCCGGGATGGCGCAGCAGCTTATACTGTAGGTCTCAAGTTGCTGTCAAATAATTTGTTGAACCCCAGCCAGCCGCTGTCAGTATGAGCCATTGCCGCATTGTCCAGTATCTCTGCAAATGACTCCATCTTAGCATCTGTATTATCTGCAAAATTAAGCGCAACCGCTTCCATCAATGCTGGCTTCTTAGGAGAGCCATATTCGAATTCTCCATGATGTGCGACTATGCAATGCTTGAGCTGATTAGCCTTAACAACCGGGAATCCCTTGATATTGTTGATCCTCTCACCTACCATCTCAACACCCATTACGATATGTCCCAGGAGCTGACCTACGTCTGTATAATCATTTGCCGGGAAATCCGACAGCTCATAGACCTTACCGATATCATGGCATAATGCTGCACAAATCAGCAGGTCATGATCGAGCTTAGGATAAGCCTTGCAATAAAACTCACACAGGTCACATACTGCCACCGTATGCTGAAGCAGGCCTCCCATAAATCCATGATGCACTGACTTGGCTGCGGAATGAGTCTTAAATCTCTGAACAAAATCCTTGTCCTCTACAAACAGACTGTCCAGCAGGAGTCTATAGCACGGAGTCTTAATAGACGAAATATGCGCCAGAAGTTCCTTATACATAGCCTCTATATTGCGTGACGAAACCGGCAGATAATCCGCCGGCTCATATGCTCCCTCCGAGGCCCTCCGCGCCCTTTCTATAGACATCTGCAGGGCACCATTATATACAGATATTCTGCCCCAGACTTCAACATAATCATTTACGTCGAAGTCGCCGATGCCAGATGAATTCGGATCCCAGATCTTACAATTAAGGGATCCAGTCTTATCCATCAATGTCACATTTTCATAGTCCTTGCCATTCTTAGTCTGAGCCATATTCTTCTGCTTGCACAGATATATAACCCCTACCAGATGGTCGCCATCATGTAATTCATTAATATATTTCATAGCTTTCCTTTATATGCAACCGACACTCAGCGGCCTTCCCGCAAATATTCATATCGCAAACTAGGCATCAAATTGATTAAATAGCAGTTGCGCGCGCCGTGAACCTCGGCGTAGCAGCCACTGTTCGAAAACGCCTTCGCTGATTGTTTTCTCACAGTGGCTGCGCCGTCCCGGCCGCGCGGCAACTGCCCCCACATTCTTTAATGTCTTGCCGCAACCTACATAAATATTTACAGCTCGCTGATAAAATGTCTGATTCTATTTAATGCTTCCTTCAGCTCTTCTAATGAATAAGCATAAGAGATTCTTATGAAGCCTTCACCGCATGCACCGAATGCAGTGCCAGGAACTACGGCCAGCTTCTCCTGCTCCAGCAGCTTTGTTGCAAATTCATCTGAAGTCAGGCCTGTGCTCTGAATGCTTGGGAATACATAGAATGCGCCAAATGGTTCGAAGCACTTAAGTCCCATGTCATTTAATTCATTTACAACATAGCGGCGTCTCTGATTATATGACTCTCTCATCATTACGATGTCCTTGTCACCTGATCTTAATGCCTCGAGGCCTGCATACTGTGATGTTGTCGGAGCACACATGATGCAGAACTGATGAAGCTTAACCATCTGTGAAATGATATTTTCAGGACCTGCTACAAATCCCAGTCTCCATCCTGTCATAGCATAAGCCTTAGAAAAGCCATTGATTACAACAGTTCTCTCTCTCATGCCAGGGAATGATGCGATGGTTGCATGTTCACCTGAATATGTAAGTTCTGCATAGATTTCATCAGAAATTACAAAGATATCCTTCTCAATGCAGATCTTAGCGATCGGCTCTAAATCCTCACGGGTCATAACAGCACCTGTCGGGTTGTTAGGAAATGCCAGCATTAAGACCTTAGTCTTGTCTGTGATAGCACCCAGCAGTTCTTCTGCTGTTAATTTGAATTCGTTCTTCTCCTGAAGCGGCAGATGAACTACTACACCTCCTGTAAGAGCTGCACATGGAACATAAGAAACATAGCATGGCTCCGGGATGATTACTTCATCTCCAGGATCAACCATAGCTCTTAATGCCATGTCGATAGCTTCTGATCCGCCTACTGTAATGAATGTTTCTGTCTTAGCATTATATGTAAGATTGTGTCTTCTCTGATAATAATTAGCAACCTCCTGCTTAAGTGCCGGCATTCCGGCATTAGATGTATAGAAGGTCTTGCCCTGCTCTAATGAGTAGATACCTGCCTCTCTTATGTGCCAAGGTGTGTCAAAATCAGGCTCACCTACACCCAGTGAGATGGCATCCGGCATTTCAGCTACCACATCAAAAAATTTACGTATACCTGATGGCTGCATCTGCTGAGCAACCTTTGAAATTGGATTTCTCATATTGACATTTTCTCCCTGCAATCTTTTTTAACTTTACCTAATACTGTTCCGAAATCTTTGTATCTCTTCATAATGAAATGTGTAGCTGTACCAGTTACATATTCGATAGGGCTCAGCTTACTCGATACAAAATTAGCTACCTGACGCATTGTCTTGCCCTCAAGGATAAGAAGGAAATCATATTTGCCCGATATCAGATAGCATGACTTAACTTCATCAAACTGATATATACGTTCCGCAATTGTATCAAATCCCAGATCCCTTGATGTATTGACATTAACTTCTATCAACGCGTCAACAATCTCTTCATCTGTGTTATCCCAATTTATAAGTGTATAGAAGCCACAGATTGTTCCATTCTTCTCAAGCTCCGCGATCTCATTCGCGACTGTTACCTCATCTGTTCCAAGCATTACCGCCATGTCTTTTAACTCAATGCGGCTGTTGTTCTGAATAAGTCTTAATAATTCATCTCTTGACATTCTATTTCCTCACTTTCTGTAATATATGTCATTACTTCTAACTTCTCTTGCGATCCTTGATATCCTTCGCCTGCCTCGCCGGCGGTGTCAGAAATCTGACGGAGTCGCCATCTATAAGTATTCTGTCATTTTTCTTAGTTATCCTGCCTATTGTATTCGCAGCTTTCAGCAAATGCTGCAAATGCTCCGGCAGCGCCTCTTCCATATCTTCATCCCAGACGATGACCCACGCGCCGTTTGAAGGCGACTCATATGGATTCTCATCATAGAGCTCTGAAATCTCTATAACTTCCTGTCTTATGCAAATGCTGTTAAGATCCACCTCACAGCCGACAGATGAAGCATTCATCACCTTTTTAGCTGAACAATTCTCTCTGCCCGGCACTTCACCAGCCGGTGACTGACCAGCCGCCTTGCAGCTGTCCATAATTTTCTTCAGGCTCTCACAGGCTCTCCACAATGCGGCGAACAGCCCTCCCTCTGAGATTGTGGTAATATACACTTTAAAATTATCATTAGTCAAGCCGCATTCTGCTGAAATGTCACTCATCAGCTTGGAATCCGTATATATTCCGGCTTCATCTGTCAGCGACTCCACATCTATATATACATTTTCTGATGATAATTTCAGAAAATCTGCTACAAACTTCCTTGAAAATCGTTCTTTAAGCTCCGCGCTATGCTCATCTAAGAGCCTTCGCGCCGTCTCATATCCAATTAATCCTGTTGTTGCGATTCTGATCATAAATGATATCTTGCCTATTTAACACTGGCAGCCGCACGAATGCCTCGCATCCCGTTCACCATTCCGCCGACGGGCAATATTCCCTCAGGCAGCATGCCCCGCATGCCGGCTTCCTCGCAGTGCAGACTGTCCGCCCATGAGCGATAATCTGAATGTTCCACAATATCCAATGATCCTGAGGGAGAACTCTCTCCAGATCATGTTCGACCTTCTCTGGATCTTCATTTGTGGTTAGACCTAATTTTCTCGAGATTCTACCCACATGTGTATCTACCACTATCGACGGGATATCATATATATTGCCCCTGATGACATTGGCAGTTTTTCTTCCCACACCAGGGAGCTTAACCAGCTCGTCGATATCCGATGGAACCTCGCCATTATATTTATCCAGCAGCATCTGCGCGCATGCAATTATATTTTTGGCCTTATTGTGATAAAAGCCCGTGGAATGAATATCCTGCTCCAGTTCCTTCAGATCTGCCTGGGCAAATGCCTGAAGATCAGGATATTTTGCGAACAGATCCTTAGTTACGATATTAACTCTGGCATCCGTGCACTGTGCGGACAATATCGTCGCTATAAGAAGCTGCCATGCATTATCGTGATGCAGCCAGCACCGTTTCTCCGCGCTATATGTTTCATCAAGGGTTTCCAGAATCTTATGTATTCTTTCGTCTTGCGTCATATTTCCCAAACAATGCTCAATGCGCGCCGTCCCGGCGCGCGCTTTTAGCCTTCACACGGTATATTATATCTTACAGCACGCCAGTTTCTCTGATGAAGCCTCCTGCAATCAGCAGATCATCGTCATACAGTGTGACGCTTCTGCCTGCTGCCAGTATACGTACCTTCTCGTCCAACTTTAATTCCAGTGTTCCATCCTCGCGTGCTGTTATTGTCGCAGGATATTCCTGTGGCTCATATCTGAATTTGACATTTGCACGCATCTGACCATTAGGAATCTCGCCCAGGCTTACGTAGTTAACATTCTCCAGTATCACTGTATTCATATACATGTCTTCTTCCGGAGCCAACACAAGTTCATTGGTTCGTGCGTTCTTACGATATACACACAGATCTGCAGGGATGGAATCGTCCAATCCCTTCCTGCGGCCTACGACATAATTTACGAGGCCATCATGCTTCCCAATAATTTTACCGTCTCTGTCTATGATATTTCCCGGAACCAGTCCTGGGATCTCTCCTATTATGAAGCCCATGGCGCTGGCCATCTTGAGTCTGTCTCTTACAAATGCCGAATAATCACCATCCGGCACGAAGCATACCTCACAGCTATCAGGGACGTGAGCATTCTTAAGCCCTGCCTTGGCTGCGATCTCCCGCACCTCACTCTTCTCATATTCTCCAAGCGGAGTGATCAGACGTGCCAGCATATCCTGGGTCAGATTATAGAGCATATAGCTCTGATCCTGAGATCTGTCCTTAGCTTTTCTTAGTGTATATCTTCCCGCTGCCTCATCATATTGTATTCTGGCATAATGTCCGCTTGCCACCTTATCGCAGCCCGTGTCCTGTGCCACTTGAAACATCTTCGGCAGCTTAAGCTCGCTGTTACAGTATATGCAAGGATTTGGTTCATGTCCTATAGCATGCTGTTCAGCGAAAAATCTCATTACGCCCTCGGCAAATTCCTGTCGGATATCTATAATTGAGAAATCCAGTCTTAATTTGCGGGCGACCTCCCTTGCATACCATATAGATGTAGGCAGCTTGCCATTAATAAGATCCTCCGCCGTCATGTCAGCGTCATGCATTCTTAATATAGCACCCTTAACCTTATATCCTGCCTTCTGCAGTATAAGCGCCGCCGCCGAAGAATCCACTCCTCCGCTCATTGCTACAAGTACACTGTCTTTTTTCTGAATGTTAGCCATAATCCTTCTCACTTTCTGACATTCCACTCTTATATATTACTTTTCTAATATTTGTAACAGTATATCAAAAAATTTTGTCAAAGTCTGCCCTGTTTCCTTGAGATTTGCAGGAGATTTGACTGGTGTATAAATAAAATACGGATTAGTATCCGCTACGAATTTAAGCTCATCCGCATGCTCCTTCAAAATGCCCAGCATCTTATACGTATCTACCGGTGCGTTCTTAAGTATGCTTATCTTAAATGCCTTCGCTTTGTCATTGCCGCGTTTCATATCCCTTGCAGGCTGCGCCTTGGCATTAGTTATTTCTATAACAAATCGTTCGTGTGCCTTAGCTTTTATGAGTGCAACATACAGCAGATTCTCTGTAACCTTCGGAACATCACCGAATCTGTCCCTCAGTTCCAGTTCCAGATCCTCCAGATCCTCTCTGCTTGAGATTGCCGAGATTCTCTTATACATGTTAAGGCGTTCAAATTCATTTACGATATATGAAGCCGGGATAAATCCATCCACATCCAGATCGATCGTTGTTTCGAAGTCTTCCTCCGGTTCTTCGCCCTTAAGAACTGCTACTGCCTGGTTCAGCATCTTGCAATAGAGCTCATAACCTACCGCTTCCATGTGGCCAGACTGTTCGGCGCCTAATACGTTGCCGGCGCCTCTTATCTCCAGATCTCTCATGGCGATCTTAATGCCACTGCCCAGATCAGAGAACTCCCTTATCGCCTTCAGTCGTTTCTCGGCAACTTCCTTGATCAGCTTGTCCTTCTTATACATAAGAAATGCATAAGAGGTTCTGTTAGATCGTCCGACCCTTCCTCTCAGCTGATACAGCTGCGACAGGCCGAACTTATCTGAATCATGTATGATGATCGTATTAACATTTGAAATATCAAGCCCGGTTTCAATGATCGTTGTTGAGACCAGCACGTCTATCTCACCTGCTACGAAGCTGTACATGATCTGCTCCAGTTCCTTAGCTGCCATCTGGCCGTGAGCATATGAAACATTGGCCTGCGGTACCATTTGCTGTATCTTGTCTGCGATCAGGTCAATATTATTTGTACGATTATATACATAATATACCTGACCGCCCCTGGCCAGCTCTCTAGTTATCGCTTCCTTCACAGCTTCCTCGGAATATTCCATAACATAAGTCTGGATAGGAAGCCTGTCTACCGGCGGCTCCGTAAGCACGCTCATGTCCCTGATTCCCGTCAGGCTCATGTGAAGAGTCCTCGGGATAGGCGTCGCACTGAGAGTGATGACATCTACATTTTTCCTGAGCTGCTTGATCTTCTCCTTATGAGTCACGCCGAATCTCTGCTCTTCGTCTACCACCAGAAGACCCAGATCCTTGAATTTCACGTCCTTAGACAGCAGACGATGGGTTCCAACCACTATATCCGCCTGCCCATTTGCCAGCTCCTTAAGCGTCTCATGCTGCTGGGAGCTGGTGACAAATCGCGACAGCATCTTGACTGTAACAGGATAATTGCTCATTCGTCTGACCAGTGTATTGTAATGCTGCTGAGCCAGAATCGTGGTAGGCGTCAGGAACGCAACCTGCTTGCCGTCCTGAACTGCCTTAAATGCTGCTCTTATGGCCACTTCAGTCTTACCGAACCCCACGTCCCCGCATATGAGTCTGTCCATGATGCGGCCCGATTCCATGTCCTGCTTAATAGCCTCTATCGCCCGCAGCTGATCCTCAGTTTCTTCATATTCGAAGCTGTCCTCGAATTCCCGCTGCCATACGGTATCGGGGCTATATTTATATCCTTGCTGCATCTGCCTTGTGGCATATAGCTTAACCAGATCCTCTGCGATGTCCTGCACAGCGGCGCGGACCTTAGCCTTAGTATTGGCCCATTCCTTGCCGCCTAATTTATTTAATTTCGGCTTAGCGCCCTCGCTTCCGCCGTACTTCTGGATCTTGTCGAACTGTGTCGCCAGAACATAGAGGCTGGCCTGCTTGGCATAGCCGATCTTCATATAGTCCTTCTCTATGCCATCGACCTTGATTCTCTCAATTCCTTCATATATGCCGACGCCATGCTGTTCATGCACTACGTAGTCACCGACATTAAGATCCGAGAATTCCTTGATCGGATCTCCTGTGTATCTTTTCTTTTTCTTTCTGACCCTCTTCTGTCCGAATATATCTACCTCTGTGATCAGCGAGAATCTTATATCCGGATATTCAAATCCTACCCTCGCATATCCTGTGGTGACCTGAATGTCCGAGGCCTTTATCTTCCTGGCAGGATCTGCCTCTATAGGGCCTATAGTTACACCGTTATCCGCCAGATTTTTTATCATGTTCTCAGCACGCACATCACTGGCGCACTGAAGCACAACACTATAGCCATTCTTCCGATATTTCTTGAGATCCTCTGTCATCTCCAGGAATCTGCCATTATAGGATGCTATATTTCTCGCATTTATCGATATATTTCTGTAGACATCAACGCCTTCTATGCTGCCGCCCAGCGATGTGAAGAAGATGCTGGATCTGCGCGACAGTGCATGCATTACATTTCTTGCATCCTCTATCCTCTGTGCCACTGCATCTGCATCCCCTGTTATCTCCGAAACATCCCCGTCGCTTGCGTCCAGCGGATTCATGCCCATGAGGCTCTTAATTATCTTGACAGGTTCATATACAGCAAATAGTACCTTCCTGCCTTCAAAATATTGCAAGAAACCCTTCTTGTCAGCCGCATCTGCGCAAATGCCTACATCCGAATTACGGCTGCTTTCTATATTATCGTCCTGCAGCTCCTTATAAAAGCCGGCATCCGCTCCCGGAAATATACTGATCTCGCTGACGCTCTCCACGGAGCGCTGGCTGGAGGTATCAAATATCTTGATCGTGTCGACTTCGTCGCCGAACAGATCAATTCTATATGGCGCCTGCGCGGCAAATGGAAATACATCGATGATATTGCCCCTGATAGAGAACTCACCATGTCCAGTGACCTGGGACTCATTCTCATATCCCAGGCTCACCAGCCTCCGGGCCAGTTCCTGTTCATCCAGTGTTCCGCCCGTTTTTATATTTATGATATTGTCCTTGATCTCAGAGATAGAGCTTAATTCATCATAAAATGCATCCAGCGTAGTTACTATGCTGCATCTCTTGTTTTCGAATATTTTCTGAACAACTTCGATCCGCTGCTGAGACAGATAGCTGCCCTGAATATCCGCCTTGAAAAATATCGGATCTCTGGCCGGATATGCATACGTTTCCCGGTCAAATGCCTGCATGCGCCCCTTAGCTTCAGCTGCCGCCTGCTCGTCTGCCGTAACTATGACAGTGAAGTCATATTCTCTGCCCAGCACACTAAGCAGATGTTCCATCTGAGAAGGCACACAGCCTTCTATCTGAATACATCTGCTCTCGCTCAGATCTCTCTGTAAAATATGATATTGTGGTAAGTTGGTTAAAAAGTCTATCATTAATTATAAGCATTCATTGCATGGTCTGCACCGTTGAGAATAATATCCTGCGCCGCGTCGACAGCCTTCTCGAAGGCCTCTGACATCAGCTTCTTATCCTCTCCCTGTGCATGACCCAGCACGAAATCCACCATATCCATATATTCAGGACGGTGTCCTATGCCTACTCGAATACGTGTGAACACCTGCGTTCCCGTCATCTTGATGATATCCTTCATGCCATTATGGCCTCCGGCTGAACCGCTCTTTCTGATACGCAGCCTTCCTGCGTCCAGATCCGAGTCATCATATATAACTATCAGGTGTTCATTATCGATCTTATAAAAATTCATGATGGCAGCCACAGCCTGACCACTGAGATTCATAAAAGTCTGAGGTTTGGCCAATATCACCTTTTCGCTTCCTATCTGGCCCTTGCCCAGCAATGCCTTGTGAGCAGACTGGTTTACTTTTATGGATAATCTCTGTGCCAGAATATCAATGCAGTCGAATCCTACATTGTGTCTGGTATGATCATATTTTGCTGTCGGATTGCCTAGTCCTACTATTAAATACATACTGCTATTATAAAGAATCCTGTTTCATTGTCCATACATAAAATATTTTTTTGCTTTTAATTTTTTTGTAAAATATTCATATAATTTATTTGTGTTTTTTCAGTACATATGTTAGTATAACCTTTGTCTCAAAATATATGTTTTAGTTATTGCTTTCTTATGGACTACAATTCTGTAACGTGCAAGGAGTTATTTATGAATATTACAGATGTTATCGTAAGGTTAATAAACAAAGAGGGCAAGATGAAAGCAGTCGCTTCTATTACTATTGAAGATGTATTCGTTGTTCACGATATTAAGATTATTGAAGGTGAAAAAGGACTGTTCATTGCTATGCCGAGTCGCAAGACTCCTGATGGAGAATACAAGGATATTGTTCATCCGATAAATCAAGAAACCAGAGCTTTCCTTCAGAACCTTATCCTCAGCAAATACAAAGAAGCCCTTTTGGATGCTGGTATGTAAGAGCTTTTTATTAATCAAACCAAATGTAAAAGCAGCTGCTTATATAGCAGCTCTTTTTATGCCCTGAATTAAGGAAGCAGATTCACCGAAAAGGACATATATTTAAACAAATCCTTCTGGTGCAAAAAGGACTCCCGGCATTTATACATTTGCAAATGCCCGGAGTCCTTTTATAAATTTCTAAAATCTTATATATCCTTGCCTGCTTTATAATTTTCAACCAATTCCTTCATTCTTGATGTAGGAGTAAGCAGATCGCTGATAGATATATCATGATTCAATGTATCAATAAGATATGCGATATATTTGCTCATATCTACGCTGACATAATATTCTCTCGACAGAAGCTCAGGTGACTGATATACCAGGTTCGTTGTAAATATCTTGTTGAACAAACCTTCTTCATATGCCTTGTCGAACTTATCCATGCCATTTGTAAACAGACCAAATGTTGAGAATACGAATACTCTCTTAGCGCCACGATCCTTAAGGTCACGGGCTGTATCGATCATGCTGCCGCCGGAAGAGATCATATCATCTACTACGATAACATCCTTGCCATTTAAATCTGCTCCCAGATATTCATGGGCTACGATAGGATTCATTCCGTCTACGACCGTTGAATAGTCACGTCTCTTGTAGAACATACCCATGTTGATTCCCAGAACGCTGGCAAAATATACAGATCTTTCGATAGCACCCTCATCAGGTGAGATCATCATGAGATGATCAGCATCAAATGTGATATCAGATACGCTTCTGCACAGCCACTTCAGAAACTGATATGAGGCTCTTACGCTCTCGAATCCTGCCAGCGGTGCGCAGTTGATAACTCTAGGATCATGTGCGTCAAATGTTATAACATTCTCAACGCCCATGGCATATAATTCCTGCAGTCCCATTGCGCAGTCCAGAGACTCTCTGGCTGTACGCTTGTGCTGACGGCTCTCATATAAGAACGGCATAATAACTGACACTCTCTTAGCCTTGCCTGCGATTGCTGCAATGATTCTCTTAAGATCCTGGAAATGGTCATCCGGCGACATATAGTTCGTCTTGCCTGCGATCTTGTATGTGAGGGAATGATTGCATACATCAACCATGATGAAAATGTCTTTTCCTCTTACCGAATCGTAGATAACTCCCTTAGCCTCTCCTGAGCCGAATCTAGGATTGGCCGCTCTAATAAGATACGAATCCTTCTTGTAGTCCGCAAGTCCAAGGCTTCCCTCGTACTCATTATGGCGGTGTTTACGCCATGTTGATATGTAGGAATCAACCTTATTGCACATATCCACACAGCTAATATGTGGGATAATTCCCAGGTCGCCTACAGGCACAGTATTGATCGACAGATCTTCTCTCAGCATTTCATTCCTCCAGTTTTTTCAATATCCTTATGTCTTTTCCAAACAACTTGATTAATTTATATTTCTCCGCTATACGCGAATATACTCTCTCAGAATACACATCCTGAATCTCTACCAACGACAGGTTGGTTGAAATAATAGTATGCTTTCCCCGTAAAAGCCTTTCGTTAATACAATTGAAGAATGACGACTGAACAAAACCATTAGTATATTCTGTTCCCAGATCATCGATTATAAGCAGGTCGCACGAAAGGAGTTCGTCTGCATCATGTTTCTTATGGCCAAATGCATCATCAGCCAGAAGGCTGAATAATTTGACAGCCGACAGGTATATTACATCATATCCCTGGTCTAGTACAGACTTGGCAATGCAATTGCACAAAAAAGTTTTGCCGGTACCCGGAGGGCCGCATATAAACATATTATCTGTGCTGTCAGCAAAATCTCTCGTAAAATCCAGCGCTTCCCTTGCGGCTCTCTGAGCCGCGCCCAGCGGGCTGCCGCCCATGCCCTCCAGCTCCGGTATCTCGGTATCATCATAATATCTGAAAGTATATGTAGAGAAATTCTCCCGTTCCAATATATCCTTGATATTAGACTGATCATATAAAATGTCCGTTATCTTCGAACGAAGGCACCGGCACTTCTGACTGCCTACGAAGCCTGTATCCTTACATTCCTCACATTCATAATGAGGCTGAAGGTCATATTCAGAATATCCGGCCTGGCTTAACAGTTCATTTCTTCTGTTAATAAGCGCAGCCTTCCTGGCCGTATATTCGGATTTTTCTTTTTTCTGACCTTTTATACGCGCTACAGCCAGATCCACGGACATCTCCGCGATCTGGCTGTTTATCTGTGATATTTCGGGGATCTGCATCTCAATTTTCTGCATACGATAAACATACTCTCGCTTCGCAGCAAGTTGTTTCTCATCATACTCTCTTAACAACTGCTCATAAGCAGATTTTGAAATGCCCACCTGTCACTCCTTATTTATCTATTAAATAACTGTTTTTCCAGTGCCTCATAATCATAGGTTCTCTGCTGGAAATTATTGAATTTGGTTTTCTTAGCCGTGCCGGCTGCAGCTGCCATCTTCTTAGGCCTTGCCATCTTCTTCTGCGATGCTTCTTCAAATGCCGCATCTGCCTTCTGGATGTCTTCCATATTCACGACGCCCTTAGATCTCCAGCTCTGAAGTATCGCATCTGTATATTCGAAGCTAGGCTGATGAAGCTGATTCATGGTTCTGCTGCATGCTTCCACTACAATATTTATATCAAAACCATAAGATAAAGTCCACCTCGAAACATATTCTGTTTCCGTTTTAGTCGGTTTTCTTCCCGAGAGACCGAATGCCTTCATTACATCATAGCAATCACCGGAATACATCCCCGCCATGGTCTTGGCAGCATTAACGGTCTTTATGCCTTTCTCTGCCCAGTTGATAGCTGTCTTCTCAATGTATCGCATATTACGGTGGTTAATTGATACACAATACTGGAACAGATAATCTATCAGATCCTCTGGGAAATGAAGGGAATCATAGATGTAAAATACCGTATCCATATCCTTGCTTGAAAGCGTCGTACCCAGATACTTCTCTGCGACAAACCTGGTCTGTATGATATCTTCATTTTCGGAAAATGAATCAATCTCTTCCTTCGAATATTCCCTCTTAGCAGGAACCTGGGATGTCTCTGCCGCAGGCTCATCAGCCTTATGCTCTGTTGCCTCAATCTGCTGCTTCTTGTTTTCTTCAAATTGAGCCTTTCTGGCTGCCTGCTTCTTAGGATCCGTCTGTCCCGGAGTCGGAGCATCTGTAACGCTGAAGCTCTTACTGTCGGTTGACTCCTTACCAGCATCTCCTGATGCAGCCGGCACAGAATTAATATTAAGCGATGTGAGGACATTATCTTCATTGAAGGTAAGCTTCAGAAGTCCCTTCTTCTGCCAGTACTTCAATGCCCTTACCACGTCCTTCTCTGTATTGTTGAATACATCAGCTATCTTGGATACGGAGAGCTCAGACTGTCTTTCGCCTACACATTTAAGCAGGTATATATAGATTTTTACAAATTCCCCGGCAGCATACGGCATATACTGCTCTATGAAGCAGTTAGAAATCGTCGTATATTCGGAAAATCCTTCCTGTTTTAATGTGAAACTACTCATCTGATAAACTCCCTCTTTTCTTCGGCTGCGGCATACGTAATACAGCCGCCGTCTCTCGAAGCACGGCTAATATATCACAGAGGTCTTCGTTTGAAAAGCACAAAAAAATCCCGTAAAATCCCAAAATACCGTTATGCGTTGATATGTGGAAAGTGTGGATTTTGTGGATAAAAAAGTCCTTGACAAGGAATCAAAAATGCCGCCCTCAAAAAGGCGGCATTTTAAAAGCATTTTGTAAAATATATTGCATTTTTGAAATACATTTTTTTTGCGCGGATTTTGCATGAATTTTGTGGATAGTGTGGACAAGCTATTTGCCAAGCAGAGAATCGCCTATTAAAACAACATCTCCCGCTCCCATAGTTATGAACACGTCTCCGCTCTCACAATTTTCAAGCAAAAAATTTTCTATTTCATCAAATGTTGGGAAGTAATAGCATTCTGTTCCCTTCTCTTCTATAAGCTTCTGAATATCTCTCGACGAAACTCCATGGATATTCTTCTCCCTGGCAGCATAAATCTCCGCCAATATAACGGCATCTGCCTGAGATAATTTGTCTGCGAAATCATCCATGAAAGCCTCTGTTCTGCTGTATGTATGGGGTTGGAAAACAACCCACAGCTTCTTGTGAGGAATGTTAAGTGCAGCCTTAAGGGTCGCATCTATCTCATCAGGATGATGAGCATAATCGTCTATAACGGTTACGCCGCCCACCTGGCCTTTATACTGAAATCTTCTGTCAACACCTGTAAATCGGCTGATAGAATCAGCTGCCTGATGATTGTCAATATTTACAGCTGCCGCAGCCGCTGCTGTCGCCAATGCGTTATATATGTTGTGTTCGCCCGGGACATTAAGCTCGATGTGAGCTGTCTTCTGGCCATTTACATACATATCGAATCTGGCACAGGCCAGCTCATTATATGTGATATTTTTTGCACAATAATCAGCGCCGTCATCAAGACCGAATGTAATGATGCGGCTATCCAGTCCTTCTGTGAAATATTCAAGATGTTCTATTGAATGATTGATTACCAGCGTTCCATTTGCCGGAAGCAGATGTGCAAATTGTCTGAAGCTATGTCTGATGTCTTCCAGATCCTTGAAGAAATCCATATGATCTTCCTTGACATTCAGAATAACAGCAACCGTCGGGAAGAATGATAAGAAGCTGTTGGTATACTCACAGGCCTCTGTGATAAAATTGCCTGACGCGCCGATACGTGTATTGCCGCCGATTGCCGGAAGGATTCCGCCTACCATAATCGTAGGATCGGTATCGGCATCCATGAGTACCTCAGACAGCATAGAGGTGGTGGTAGTCTTACCATGAGTTCCTGATACGCAGATCGCTGTCTCATAATTTTTCATTAATTGACCCAGAAAATCTGCCCTGGTCACGCACTCAATTCCCAGCTCCTGAGCCCTCTTCAGCTCTGGATTCTCCTTATTAATAGCAGCTGTATATACTACCATTTTTATATCAGGTGTAATATTATCTGCAGATTGTCCTATAGAAATGTCGGCGCCTTCTTCTCTTAACTTGCATGTCAGCGCAGACTCCTTAGAATCCGAGCCTGATACCTCAAATCCTCTGCTTAAGAGTATCTGTGCCAGAGCGCTCATGCTGATTCCGCCGATTCCTATAAAATGAATCTTCTGTTTCTTATTAAAATCTATTTTATGCATAATATATCTCTTTCTTACAACTTTAAGCGAGCCTGAAATTCAGTCTCGCCCCAATGCAGAATACCTTACACCAATATATCAGGAGCGTCAAGTGCTGCGCCTCACAGCACGCATATAAACACTTCATACCACGTGCCGGAATTATGACTGTACCCACATAATTATCAAATATCGTAACTATTCAGACCCACATTCGCAAAATCGCTTCTTCGAAGCTTTCCTTTTGCTCATGTGGATATCTC
>CAVARE010000009.1:0-41259 GCA_963591145.1 Anaerotignum sp.
ATCGTATGCCTCACAGGTGATGAGATGAAGTCAGCTGTAACTGAGATGCTTACGGTACTGTATGAAGCTAATCCACAGAGCATCGGCGGAACATTGAACGGTGACGAGATGTTCTATACGGCTGAGTAAAGGCAGTACAGGCTCTTCTTATCCGACCGTGGGGACATGATGGAATGCTCTATGCGACTTAAGTAGCGGCAGCACAATGATCTGCGGATAATCTCAAGAACTGTATGCATACCATACGATAAAAGTCATATGATAAGAACGCGATTACTTAAAATATTAAAAATACTGTGTGTCGCTGCGGCGTGGATAGTCATATGGGAGATAATACATATTGCTGTAGGGAGGGATCTTATTGTTCCCTCCCCTTTCAGCGTTCTTAAGAGAATCTGCACGCTCGGGATCACAGCTGAGTTCTGGAGCAATATCGCCCTGTCAATCGTCCGCATACTTATAGGATATCTGGCCGCCATCGCAGCCGGATGCATCATCGGCATCCTTACCGCGCTGTCACGGATTCTGGATGCATTTTTATCGCCTATCTCCAAAATCATCCGCGCAACCCCTGTGGCATCATTTATCATTTTAATGTTCGTATTTCTCGCGAGAAATAACATTCCTGCCTTCACTGCCTTCCTGATGGTACTCCCTATTACCTGGGCAAATGTATACGAAGGCATCAAGCGCACGGACATACAGCTCCTTGAAATGGCGCATGTTTTTAATATAAAAAAATCCGCCATTTTAAGGCATATCTACATTCCTTCTATCATGCCGTATTTCATGGCTTCCGCCAAAACCGGCATGGGACTGGCCTGGAAGGCTGGTATCGCCGCTGAGGTACTGACCAGCCCGACACATGGCATCGGCACAGCCCTTTATAATTCCAAAATCTATCTTGAAATAACAGACCTGTTCGCCTGGACAGCAGTTATCATAATCATCAGCGTGATTCTTGAGAAGATCTTCGTGTGGCTGATGAATAAGGTATATCATTAAGTTTCAGCAAGCTGTCTGCTACAGTATTCGCAGGACCCGTTTTCTGCAAAGAGAGAACAGGGTCTTATTTTCGCAATTTTTTCCTTTGCTGAGGATTTGAAAAATGCTATAACTTAAACTGTGTTATTGTAACTTGTAACTAGTTACGGGAATTTTAATAACAGAGTATAGAGAGGAAATCTTCAAACTCATGACACCAGATACTTCCGTGAAGGTGGTGTAAGGAGGGAGGCAGTTATGGAAGAGCGAAAAAGACTTGGTAAATACCTGTGATATAAAGAAAGATTTTCCTAATATGACTGGCTTTTCGCCACGAAATATACGTTATATGAAGAAATTTGCTACTACATGGTAGGATGACGTAATTTTGCAACAACTTGTTGCAAAATTACCATGGGGCACAAATATCGTGCTGATGGACAAAGCCTGCACCAAGCAGGAACGAATTTGGTATGCTCAGAAAGCATTAGAAAATGGTTGGAGCAGAAATATTCTTGCGCTTCAAATCGAAAGTGGATTATATCAGCCGTCAGGTGCTGGCTGATAAGATTTTATAGAATACATCCCAAACTAAAGGCAGGCCTCTCGGCCTGCCTTTTAAGTTATCATATAAATGTATACCGGATCATCATCCCAGTGACTCAACTGATATCCATCCGTGATGTCCGTTATATGAAGTATATGCCCATGTATATGAAGCATCATAAGCTTCAATTGTAAGTACGGTTCCTGCTGGAACTGTTCCGAATGAGCTGCTGGCTACTGTTGCGCCCAGACGAAGATCCATATAGTAGCTGTCGATAACGGTGCGTTCCTCGGTCTGTGCCAGCATCTCGGTTGGTGTCTCTACAGGACCATTGGTTGCAACCTTGGTATATTCGAGCCAGATCCATCCGTCACTGCCTTCGTAATTAATGTGACCCCATCCGCCATCAATTTCTGTAACTGTAACCTCATATTCAGATGGAACGTAGGTGATTCTTGTAGACTCGTTAGTTGGCTGAGAATACATTGACAGAGATTCTCCGTCAGCATAAATCTGCACATTATATGTGGTGCCTGTGAATACCTCCTCAGTAGTTGTCTCAGGCTCAGTAGTGGTTTCCTCAACGGTAGTTGTCGGAGCCTCGGTAGTGGTCTCAGGCTCAGTAGTAGGCTCCTCGGTGGTTGTCTCTTCCTCTGTAGTAGCTGTTTCAAATAATGAGCTTCCGAACCAGTTATCGCCCAGAACCTTATTAACCTGATCTCTGAATATGAACATCGCCAGGATGGCCAGCAGGATAACGATGACAACTATCAGCACAATGATGAGAGCTGTGTTTTTCTTCTTTTTCTGAGTCTCGCCATCACCTGTTACCTCGTCAGCTGCTGCGATGATGCTGTCAATAGCCGCCTTATCTTCATCCGAGAGATTACCTGTATCCTCAGATCCTTCGGAGGCTGCAGCTACAACGCCGCCAGGGATATCCAGACCTTCGGACTTTTCCTGAGCCTTTGAATCCTCGGCTTCAGGTTCATCTGCTGCGGCATCCTCATCCTCTGAAGTCTCATCCTGAGCTTCTTCATCATCAGCCTTATCTTCAGAACCTGTTAACTGTCCCTTACGGCCGTCATAAACATCCATGTCAGGTGCAGGAACTGCAGTATCGCTGGAGGAGCCGAAGATGGATTCGCCCTTATCGGCAGAATCAGCATTTGCCGGTTCAACATCCTCGAGGCTGTCAGCTGCTTCGGATTCATCGCCTGTCTGTGCAGCAGCTGCGCCGTCAGGAGCTACGTTGTCATCAGAATACATGGCCTCTGAATATCCTGGAGCCTCAGCCTTGAACTGTTCGGATTCAATGCCGGTGATATGCTTTACCTTGCCATTAGAATCATCGGTCTCAGACTCAGAATAGATAAAGTCCGACATGAAGATAGAAGCTTCTTCAGGCATAAGTATGCGCAGAATATTGGAAAATGTAGATTCAGTTCCTGGAGTGAGATCCTCCGGCTGGTAATTTTCATAGAAATTGATGAGCAGCCACAGGAAAAATGGGATCGGCTCCATTGAGAAGAGCGGCAGACCATTGTCTCCCAGAGTAATGACTGCGTTAGTGATATTGCCCAGCGTGCATGCGAGAGTATAATTTACCGCGATAGTGCTCATATCGAGCTTGCGGGAAATGCTCTTCAGCGGATAACCCTCGCCCCATAATATGGCGCATGCTCTCTGGTTGTCAGGAAGGCTGTTAAGAACCGCCTCCAGACAGATACGAACATGGTCGATAGACATGCTGGCATTGGTATTAATATACTGGTCGTAATCTGAGGAAGGAAGAATCTCTCCCAGATTAGCTGCCTCAGCAGGGATTCGTTCGTCGAATGCACCATACTGCTTTAATCTGGCAATGCATGTGTTTTTGCAGACTTCATTTGCCCATAATAAGAACTTAGAAGCATCTTCCAGAGTATTTAAATGGTCGAAAATGAAGATATATGTGTCTCTGATAGCCGCATCAATGTCAGCCTTGTCGCGCAGAAACACCATGGACTCCTTATAAAAGAGCTGGATGGTGTTGTCATATATGAACTTGATGGCGCTCTGGCTGCCCTGCTGCGCATCATAAATATTATCAGTGAAATCAATTGTGCCCATAATATCCCCTTGTATTGATATGATTGTAAACGAGATTTTAGGTTATTATATTTAAAAAGATGACAAAATTCAACACATCATATCGCTGAACAGACGTATTTTTGATAATGATATGCAAATTCATGAATATTTCACATAATAATGACGAAAGCATTTGTAATTATACAAGTGTTTTTGTTATACTTTGATGCAGAAGTGTCGCCTGTTGCGTGAGTACCAGGCTTTGCAGATAAGGATCAAATGATTCGTGCCGTGAACCTCGGCGTGCAGCCCATGGCTTTTAAGCAGGGAGCTGCGCCGTCCCGGCACGATATAGTTAGAATGACACTTCTGCAATACGAGAGGGGATACAAATGCGCCCATACCAGGCGTTTTGTGAAAATAGATTTTATGGAAACACCGAAGAAGTCAAGTAAAAAATCCAGAATACTGACCGGATCCTTTCTGGCGTTCAGCCTGGCTGTAGTCGCAGTAATCGCGATAAGGGAATTCGGCGGAACGCAGAACAGGCATATTGAGAATCCGGATTTTAATGTTCTATATCTGCTGCTGGCAGTGGGATGCTTTGGCGTCGCATTGCTGACAGAATCACTTAAGTATTCATATATGCTGAAGAAGCGCGGATTCAAGACTAAGAAGTCTCTGGGTTTCACAGCGGCGGTTATCGGCAAATATTATGACAACCTGACGCCTGCGGGAGCCGGCGGTCAGGGATTTCAGATGTATCATCTGAGCAGCGCAGGCTGTGACGCGGGCACGGCAGGCGGCCTTCCTATCCTGGGATTTCTGGGGCTTCAATTCGCATTTGTGCTGATAGGTCTTGTTACCATGATCTGCGGCACCGCATATATAGGCGATCTGGTATTTATCCGGGTTACGGCGATAGTCGGACTGGTATTTTATGCATTTGTCCCTGCATGTATCTTATTCTTCGCAGTGGCACCGCATATACTTGAGGCCATAGTCGGATGGGGCACCAGGATGCTGGGCAAGCTCCATATTCTTAAGGACGCGGAGAAGACCAATGCTAAGGCCATAGAATCTCTTCAGTCATATACCGATGCGTTAAGAACCTTCTCCAAGGACAAGAAGCAGATGGTAATGATATTTATATTATCGCTCATTTACCAGCTGGCATTCATGTGCATGCCGTTCTTTATCCTGAAGTTCTTCGGCGCGGAGATGGGATTCATAGATTGCTTCTGCAGAGTCGTATATATTTATGCAGCTATAGCGATTATCTTCACACCAGGCAACTCGGGAGCTGCCGAGGCATCGTTTTATACCGTGTTCTCGGTATTGTCCGACGGCGAGATATTCTGGGGCATGCTGGTATGGAGAGCATTATGCTATTACAGCTGGATCGTATTAGGCGCGATCGTACAATTCAGGGACAATATAGCTGCTAAGAAGCTGGCAGAGGCCGAAAATAATAATCAAAAAATTTCAGATAAATCTGCTTGACAGCCCCACTCTTTTGCGCTAAAGTATCGCACATCAGAAAACCGTTGAGAAAGAGGAGTAACTCTTACCTCTTACTTATGAGAGAGCTGTAGATGGTGAGATTGCAGCAAGTAATGTTTGAGCGAATGGACTTTTGAGGGCGAACAGAAATGCATGATGCAAAGTATGAGAGACGGGACTTGACCACCCGTAATCACAGGTCAGCACATGATGGTGTGCAGTGAGAGGATGCATGGAAGCATCAAGCCGGGTGGCACCGCAGGAATGATTATAACCTGTCCCAGCAATATATACTTTTGACGAGTATATGTTGCTGGGACTTTTTGTTGTTATAAGAATTTCATCTCGAGACGTGAGCATGCTATCGCAGGTAACACATTTGCCGCAAATGACGGCAGAAAAATTTGTAGTAATGAAAGGAATTGTACTATGAAATCATTTATCAAGAAAACCGCAGCCGTAACATTATCAGCTATGCTCGCTACAGCTATGACAGCAGTAGCAGCACCAGAGGAAGCAGGTACAGTATACAAGGTCGGTATCTGCAATTATGTAAGTGATGCATCACTTGATCAGATCGTAGAAAATATTGAGACACGTCTGGCTGAATTAGGCGAGGAGCTGGGCGTAACATTCGAGATCTCAGAGGATAACTGCCAGGCAGATTCAAGCGTTATGAACCAGATCATCTCTAACTTCATCGCAGATGATGTTGACCTGATGATCGGCGTTGCAACACCTGTTGCCATGGCTATGCAGGCTGCTACAGAAGACAATCAGATCCCGGTAGTATTTGCAGCTGTATCTGATCCTGTATCAGTTGAATTGGTTGAATCACTGGATGCTCCTGGTTCAAATGTAACAGGATCATCTGATAATCTTGATACAACAGCAGTTATGAATCTTATATTTGCAGCTGATCCTGATGCAGATCAGATCGCACTTCTTTATGATATAGGTCAGGACTCAAGCGCAACACCTATCGCAGCTGCTAAGGCATATTTAGACGAGAAGGGTATAAGCTACAAGGAGTATACAGGAACAACAGTTGCAGAGGTTGAGCTGGCAGTTCAGTCTATCATCGCTGACGGAATGGATGCAGTATTTACACCGACTGACAACACAATCATGACAGCTGAGCTTTCAATCTACGAAGAGCTGGCAGAGGCTGGTATCCCACATTATACAGGCGCTGATTCATTTGCACTTAACGGAGCCTTCGTTGGATATGGTGTTGACTATGCAGAGCTGGGCGTTGAGACAGCAGACATGGTTAAGGAAATCCTGGTTGATGGCAAGAATCCTGCTGAAACTCCTGTAATTACATTTGACAATGGTACAGCAACAGTTAATACAGAGACCTGCGAGACTCTGGGATATGACTTCGATGAGATCTCTAAGGCATTCGAGCCATACTGCCTGAAGATTCAGACAATCACAACAGCTGAGAGCTTCGGCGATGTTGCTGAATAATTAGAATAAATGATCTGACATCTTCCTATTATAAAGGGGGATGTCAGATTTTGCTAATCCGGTATGTGACTTGCACATGCAGATGCAGGTTACAACGGATTGATTCATAGAAATATAGAATGATAATGACCCGGGCGGCATCAGCCGGCCCGGGCCGAGGTGTGATTATGAGCGTGATTTTACCACTTTTACAAACAGCATTAGAATTAGGTCTTACAGGCGGTCTGACCGTGCTGGCACTGTTCTTAAGCTACTCGATGCTCAACGTGTGCGATCTGTCAACCGACGG
The DNA here is from genome assembly GCA_963591145.1 of Anaerotignum sp. Lineage (GTDB taxonomy): Bacteria > Bacillota > Clostridia > Lachnospirales > Lachnospiraceae > RGIG5612. Next base: position 6,870 of record CAVARE010000009.1, read on the forward strand.
ATGCTTTACACTGGGCGCGGTAGTAGGCGCAGTGGTTGCCATATCGGGACATCCGTATCTGTCCGTTGTGGCTGCCGTAGGCGCAGGCATTGTGTCGGGATTTATCACCGCATTCCTTCAGACTAAGATGGGAATCGACAGCCTGCTGGCCGGCATTATAGTTAATACCGGACTGTATTCTATAAATATCGCTATCATGGGCGGCTCGTCCCTTCTTAACATGAACAAAACTGATACTGTATTTTCAAAGATGAAGTCCCTTCTTGAGAATACGTTTTTGAAAAGCCAGTATAAGCTGGTAGTGATAGTTCTGTTTGTTATCCTGGTTGTGGTCATATTAACGCTGTTCCTTAAGACCAGATTGGGTCTCGCCATCAGAGCCACAGGCAATAATCCTGCGATGGTTAAGTCATCATCCATCAATCCGGTATTCACCACCACAATAGGTTTATGTGTGGCAAATGCATTTACTGGACTCTCAGGCTGTCTCATGGCGCAGGCACAGAAATCCGTTGATATCAACATAGGAACAGGTATGGTCACCATCGCGCTGGCATCGCTGCTGATCGGACGCACATTCTTCGGCAAGCGCAAGATCCCGGTTCAGATAATCGGCGCTGTAGTGGGAGCCTTCGTATTTAGATTGATTTATACCATCGCCCTCAGACTGAACATGCCGGCTTATATGCTGAGACTCGTTTCATCAATAATCGTTATCCTGGCGATATTCCTTCCTTATTTAAAGACGAAATATCCAGCGCTGAAGCGTAAGCTGGGACTTAAGTCAGGCAGCAAGGGAGGTGCGAGATAATGCTTAAGATTAAGGAGATTTCTGTAACATTTAACCCTGGCACCGTTAATGCCAAGACAGCGCTGAACAAATTATCGCTGGATGTGAAGGCTGGCGATTTTATCACCATAATAGGTGCAAATGGTGCCGGCAAATCCACACTCTTCAATGCAATCGGTGGCTCGTTCTTCACAGATGAGGGATCTATTGAACTGGATGGTCAGGACATCACGATGATGCCGGAACATAAACGTGCCAAAATGATCGGCAGATTATTCCAGGATCCTATGCTGGGAACCGCACCAGACCTGAGCATTATGGATAACATGGCGTTGTCAGCCGGTAAGGGCGGATGGCTCTCCATATTATCTAATAAGGAAAAGAAAGACTTTAGAGACAGAGTATCAGTGCTGGGTATGGGACTGGAAGACAGGATGAGTCAGCCAGTACGCCTGCTGTCAGGAGGACAGAGACAGGCTCTGACACTACTTATGGCGACCTATCATCCGCCGAAGCTGCTATTGCTGGATGAGCATACAGCAGCTCTTGACCCGGGTACTGCAGAGAAAGTGCTTAATATTACTCAGGAAGTAATATCAGCCAATAATCTCACCTGCCTCATGATCACTCACAATATGCAGAATGCCTTGGATCTGGGTAATAGAACCATCATGATGAATCAGGGTAATATAATATATGATGTAAGAGACGAAGAGAGAGCAGGGCTCACAGTCAATGATCTGCTGGACAGATTTAAGACAAAGGTGGGCGAGGCGCTGGATAATGACAGGATACTGCTGTCAGAGTAGAGTAAGATGTTGAGGCTGCTGCTCGTGCCGGGATGGCGCAGCTCCCTGCGAGAAAACAATCAGCGAAGGCGTTTTCGAGCAGGGGCTGCACGCCGAGGTTCACGGCACGGCAGCAACCACAGAGCAACAGGGGAGAGCTTTGAATTTGCAGAAATCGGGAGCACAGCCCATGCTTGACAGTACGTAATACGATATATATAATACCTCTGCCCAAAAACGGCATGTTCATGCCGCAGAAAAGGAGGAATTATATATGGGAATTATTGGTTTAGTATTAGGTATAGTAGGTCTGGTCGGAAGCATTATCTATCCGGTCATTCTTTCAAGTAAGTTCGCGGATATTTCGCTGGTAGTGATGATCATATTCCTGGTATTAGCTATCGCAGGTATCGTTATCTCAGCTATATCCATGAAGAAGCATCTGAAGAGAGGCGCCGGAATCGCTGGACTCGTTGTTTCAATCGTAGGTGTTATCGTAGGACTTGTCCTTACATTGTCCTGTGCAGGTATAAAGACAATTGGAAACATTATGGTAGAAATGTCAACCAATCCGGAGTTCCAGAGTCAGTATGAGAGCCTGATCAGTGAAGCCGCAGCGGATGAAGAGGTTTCAAGCTTCTTAGAGGAGCTTACAGGAGCTGAAAATGTTTCAGAAGCACAGTCAATTATTGATTCAGCCATAGAACAGGCCAATTCTGCAGAAACTACTGCAGCAGAAACATCAGCCGAAACTACAACAGCTGAGACAAAGGCGGCAGAAACTACTACAGAGGCAGAAGCTAACTAGAAATTAGGGTGAGTAAAATGGGAATAGCAGGATTTGTTTTAGGTATTATTTCATGTTGCTTTGGCGCATTTTTGACATTTAAGTGGATAGGATTGATCATCGGTATTGTCGGTCTGATCCTCGCAACCATTGCACTCAAGGACGAGAAGAATGGCATTAATACTGCAGGCTTTGTATTATCGATAATCGGCATAGGTCTGTGTGTTGTATTATGGATAGCATGCGCTGCATGTACAGCATGTGCAATGTCAAATGCTGCCTTTTATTAATGTATTCGGCCTGACCATACCTATGTATGGTCTTATGATGGCCGTAGGATTTATAGGCGGAAGCGGTATTGCATATATACGTGCCCGCCGTGTTGGATTGATTGGTGAGAATCTGATCATAATTTTGGCCTGCGCCCTCGGATGTGCAATCCTGGGCGGAGGCTTGCTTTATATCCTGGTTACATATACTCCGACGGAGATAATTGCACTGATTAAAGAGGGCAATTGGAATGTTATGACGGGCATTGTGTTTTATGGAGCTCTGATTGGCGGAACGCTGGGCGCACTTCTGGGCGGTGTGATTGCCCGGGATGATATCAGAAATTATCTGGATGTGGTGGTGCCAGTCATTCCGCTGGGTCATGCATTTGGAAGAATCGGCTGCTTCTGCGCAGGATGCTGCTATGGCAGACCTACGGACAGCGTGATAGGAGTAGTATATATCCAGGCGATAGGCGGCGCACCGATAGGAGTCAGACTCCTTCCTGTGCAGCTGTTCGAAGCAGGCGCAGATGTGATACTGTTTATAATTTTGATAACAGTATCCGCCAGGTTAAGATCCAGGAATATGATGGCAAATCAGGCAGCGAGTCTGAAAGATACCGTAGATAATTATGGCTGCAGGGCGGCTGTGGCTGGAATAAAGTCCAGATATCTGACTACATGCCTGTACTGCATACTATATGGTATCGCCAGGTTTGTACTGGAATTCTACAGATATGACAGCATCCGGGGTATGGCAGCAGGGCTGTCCACATCGCAGTGGATCAGCATAGTAATTGCAGCTGGCGGCATGGTGGGACTGGCTTTCTGCTGTACAGGTCGTAGATCTTAATTGTTTGTTGTGAACTCTTAGTAGATGAAAGTATGCTGCCTATATGCATTCGTTTCTTGTATGTCCGTATGCATCTGAATCTTTTTGCATGAAAGTATGTTGTCTGATGAAATCCAGGCCATATACCTTGTGATTACAACGAAACAAAAGAATAGGGGCTTCCACTGCGAAGATAATGGAAGACCATTCCTCTTAATCTAGGTCAGAGGCCCATCGGTGAGAGTAAAATACGGGAACAAAATTCTGTTAGGTGTAGGTGAAAAATATGACTGAAATGACGATTAATGATGAACTATTGGAATTTATCGGGAAGTCTGCCAGCATGTATCATACGGTACAGAAGGCGGCAGAATATTTAGAGCAGGCAGGCTTTATGCAGCTCAAGGAAGGTGAGATCTGGAAGGCGCGTAATGGCGGACGATATTATGTGAAGAGAAATAATTCGAGCATAATTGCATTTGCCATTCCAGCTGAATGTAGGGAGCCTTATTTTAAGATAATCGCATCGCACTCGGATTCACCGACATTTGCGATTAAGGAGATCGCGGAGCTGAGTGGTCCTGCAGATTATATCAGGCTTAATGTTGAGGCTTACGGCGGCATGATCGATTATACCTGGCTGGACAGGCCGCTGGGCATTGCGGGCCGCGTCATGGTAAGGACGGAGCATGGCATCGAGAGCCGCCTCATAAATATCGCCAAGGATATTCTGATCATTCCGAGTCAGTGCGTTCATTTTAACAGAGACGTGAATAAGGGCATGGAATTTAACAGACAGGTGGATCTGTGTCCGCTGTTTACGGCAGGCAGCATGACCAAGGGTGAGTTCGACGAGATGATCGCCAGGGCAGTAGGCGCCTGCGCAGAGGATATCATGGGTCGGAATCTCTTCCTGGTAAATCATCAGCCGGGAACTGTATGGGGCGCGGCAGATGAGTTCATCTCTTCGCCGAAGCTGGACGACCTTCAATGCGCGTTCACATCGCTCAAGGGATTTATATTGGCAAATGGATGTGGAGAATCAGACAACACAGCAGCAGATACATATGCAGAGCCAGACTCAGCTGCAGCTGACGGAGCTGTAATATCAGAAAAGAAAGAACTGCAGAAAGGCGGCTGCCAGTGTACAGAGGGTGAATCCTCTGGAATAAATGTATATGCGTGCTTTGATAATGAAGAGGTGGGCTCCGGCACGAAGCAGGGAGCATTGTCTACATTTCTGGCGGATACATTAAAGCGGATTATATCGGGAATGGGATTGTCTCCTGAGGATTATCACATGGCATTGGCCAGATCATTTATGATCAGCGCTGACAACGCCCATGCGCTGCATCCGAACCATCCTGAGAAGACGGACGAGTGTAACAGACCGCTTATGAATCACGGTATCGTCATTAAGGAAAACGCAGCACAGAAATATGTAACAGATGCATTTTCCAGGAGCATATTTAAGAGCATCTGTGAGAAAGCAGATGTTCCGTATCAGACATTTGCCAATAAGAGCAATGTGGCAGGCGGCTCGACCCTGGGCAATCTGTCCAATACTCAGGTCAGCATCCATGCTGTGGATATAGGCCTGGCGCAGCTGGCGATGCACAGTTCTTATGAGACGGCAGGCGCCAGGGACAGCGAGTATGCCGTGAGGGCATTCGAAACCTTCTATGAATCCGAGATTCTGATAGATGGCGCCGACGGATGCCAGGTTCTGTAAGATGTTTCAAAACTCTGGTTTTTGAAATGAGCGATGGTTTGGCTGATTTTAAAACATTGCGCAGTCACACTTGCCTGAGCAGAGAATATCAATCAATGACGATAGCATATTGCAGGTCAAGGCAATAAATTAACCAGATAGTCATATATATCATCCTCGGATGGCGGACATCCGGGGATATTTTTTTCGAAAGCCCGTGTGCAGGCGCCGATTCCGATATAATTGAGACATTCAGATTCAGTGCAAGGAGACGAGGACTCCGACGTACCTGAATGGTGCTTCATACAAGCATTATTTGCGTCATCTGATGTGTCCCCAGACCTGCGGTATCCCTGGCCTATGCAGAATCTTATATTCAGCTCGTCTGTAAGGCGGCTGAGCAGACCCTCACTCTTCAGTCTGTCCAGCGCAGACATGAGATAGCTGTAGCATGCACTGCAGGAGTCCACTTCCTCGACAGCGTAGTTAAGAGAGACGATGCGGTGTGCATCAGAGATTTCGGATGAATCTTCATCAGTCTTATCAAACTGTCTCTCTAATTCTTCATATTGTGTAGAATCCTCATCACCTGGGACATTGATCATATGTAAGCTGCCCAGATCGGATGAACCGACACCCAGCCCGGCAGCAAGAGTGATATAGCGGACGTCATCAGCACTATATCCCAGAACACGGCATGCATAAGCATCCGTGAGCACGGGATCGACAGCCGCCATGATGCAGTTTCTTACGAGAGGATTGCCGCCGTCCTCTATATCAGGATCGCCGCAGATATGATCAATCACGATAAAATCCTGATGTATATAAGTATTCAGATGGGCGATCGGCTTATGCAGCCCCATTGAATGAAAATGTCTCTTCTCGGAGTTGGGGATCAGCCCCTTCATATTCTTAAGCGCGCAGGTTACGCGGGTCTGGCAGTGCCCCTTGAGCACTGGAGCGTTGATGAGATAGTCGATGTCCTGAAGCTTGCTGCAGATCTTAAGCTGCAGACCGCTGCAGTCAGCTGTAAAGGACGTATCCTTCTGCATGTCGAACAGCGGGACATTATACCTACGCGACAGCTCGTTATATCCGCAGTATTCAAATGCTTCCGATGTCCTGTCACCTACCCACGAGCCCTCCAGGATAATGATATTTGTAAAGCCATGCATCTGCAGATATTCTATTATGCCGGCGACGATCTCGGGATGAGTAGTCGCGCCGAAGCTGGCGGGGGTAGGACTTACCAGATTAGGCTTGATGCCGATTCTTATATTGCTGCGATCAGGCACGGAAGCCATATCTGATATGAGAGACTTGGATGAAGGGATTTCGGGAGAAATGCTAGGATAGATAGGCCTTTGGAATTTGCCCATAATCTGTGCGCTCAGGTTACATTCCGTGAGTAACTTGACCGTCATCTCCTTATAATTAGTTCCATAGATTCTATATATTTCGTTCTTATTCATATTAGTCCTTTGTTGTATTCAGAAAATTTCTTACAGTTTTTAATGGCTATTTAGAGCCGTATAAAACTTATTTCTGCGAATGCTTGCAATCAAGCATAAACAGTTTGTAATTATTCGGATCCATATAAAACTGTTTTCTGTGAATGCTTGCATTCGGACAGGTAAGCATTTTATATTTCCCTGCATCCGCAAGAGGCTGCCGGTGACAGGCTCCTGGGGCGATAGGCGCTTGAATAGCTGCCTTAATTTTAAATTCATCCCTCGCCCTGCCCGACTATTATATACGAGAATACCGCACTTTGCACAGCTTGTCTTAATCAATTCTTTGGGTTATACTTTTTGAGGCTGCAGCAATAAAAATCGCAAATTGCAATAAAATTTGCTGCCGGCAAATATTTAAGAAGGAATTCACATATGGATCTTACAAATATTGGAAATTCGCTGATAGAAACACTGCAGAGCAAGAATAATGGCAAGGTAACATTTGGCGATTATATTACCTCATCCCAATTTGTTATAACGCTTATAATAATCGCTGTGGCTGTGGGTATGCTGGTGGCGCTGGTCAAGCTGTCGCGGCTCTATGAGAAGAAGGTCATAGAAAACGATCCGGACATCAAGCACGCGTCACAGCGCAAGACCATAACGCACGTGCTTACCAGCGTCTTCAAGGTCATAATCGTTCTGGGCATGGTAATAGGCGTACTGCAGAGCAACGGCTTCAACGTCACCTCGCTGGTGGCCAGCGTAGGTATAGTAACAGCTGTCGTAGGTCTCGCCCTGCAGGACGCGATCAAGGACGTCATCTGCGGACTGTATATATTGTCGGATCATTATTTCGCGGTGGGAGATGTGATCAAATACAATAATATCGAGGGCGAAGTCTTGAAGATGGGTCTTCGCTCCACCCGCGTCAAGGATACGGACAATAATAACATCGTTACCATTTCCAATAGAAACTTCTCAGAGGCGACCAAGGTATCCAACATGTGGGACATAGACTTAGGGCTGTCATATGACGAGGATGTCACCGAGATCCACGAGCTGCTGGGATCTATTTGCGAGCAGATAAATGCGGTAGACGGAATCGACGAGTGCATATATAAGGGCACCAATGCATTTGACAAATCAGCTATCATCTACAAGATCAGATGTTATACGCCGCCGAAGCGCAAATATGACATGCGCAGGGCAGCACTTAAGATCATCCAGGAACGACTGGATCAGGCAGGAATTAAGATTCCATACGAGCATATGAATGTTATAGTGACTCAGGAAAATGCCGGCAAATGATATTTTACGGTCAAATGTCAGCTAATTGAGAACTCCTATGCCGTGGAAGAAAAATTTGCGGCGACCGATTTTACATGAAGAAAATCGACGAAGAAATTGACATTAAATGTTGTCTTTTTATATGAAATAATGTTAAAATGTCACAAAGGTGTGGCTTACTTCAGGCACACCTCGAAAGACTAACAATAAAGTCCCGTTCGGGACTTTTACAAATGTTAAGGAGATGGATTAGAATGAAAACAATTTATTCACAGGCACATCCAGGTAAGGTTGTGTTAGCAGAAAAAGAAATCGGACATCCAGGTCCAGGCGAAGTACTCATTAAGGCTAAATACAGCGCAATGAGCCCAGGAACAGAGTGCGGACTGCTTCACGAAGCAATCGTTCCACTGCCAACAAATATCGGCTATGCTATGGCTGGTGAGATCATCGAAGTTGGTGAAGGTGTTGACGAGTTCAAGGTTGGCGATCACGTAGTATCAACAATCGAGCATGCTCAGTACATCATCACATCAGAATTAAACTGCACACTGTGCCCAGAAGGCGTTGACCTCAAGCAGGCAGCATTCTGGAACCTCGGACATACAGGAATGTATGCAATCCGTCGTTCACAGATTCAGATGGGCGAGGCATGCGTAGTTATGGGCGAGGGCTTCGTTGGTGCTGTTACAGCACAGTTAGCTAAGATCGCCGGTGCATGCCCTGTTATTCTGACAGGTCATCATGATGAGAAGCTGAACGCTTCTAAGGAAATGGGCGTTGACTATGTAGTAAATACTAAGGCAGATCCAGAAGGACTGGAGAAGCTTCTGGCTGAATTAGGATTACTCGAGAATGGTGTTCCTGTAATCTTCGAGGCTACAGGCAACAGAGCAGCTCTTCTTCAGGCATGCAACCTCGTATCTGAAAGAGGACGTGTAATCATGATCTCACAGGCTCACGGCGAGGATCTTCCTCCTATCGATGATCCTATCATGCAGAAGGGCGCAAGCCTTATCGGAACATATGTTAACTCTAAGCCATATAAGCTTAAGAGAGCAGATCTTCTGATCACAGGTACATGGCCACCAGTAATGGGCGCTAAGTTAAACCCATATAAGAACTGCGACGTTTGGACATCAGATGAGGACATCAAGGTTTACCTGAACATGATCAAGTACGGCAGACTGAATGTAACTCCACTTATCAGCCACGAGTTCACATACGAGCAGATTCCGGAAGCATATGACAAATATGTATTTCCACATCCAAGCAAAGAGATCACAGGCGGTCTTATCTGCTGGTAAGATAATGTTGATGTGCAGCTGATATTAAGGCGGATTAATTCGCACAGTAGCGATGCAGTTCACAGTGTGGATGCAGCCTGGTTATGTTAGCTTATATGCCAAGACCAACAATGAGGGACTTCATCTGTTGAAGTCCCTTTTGTATATATGCAAATGTCATTTTAATATGAAATGTATGCGGCTTACGAGGTCTTATAAGATTGCCGCGGACAACATGTTTTGAGCAAATACGTTGAAAGGAAGCAAATTATGGCAGATATTATAAAATTCGGCACAAGCATTGGAATTAATGACAGATTGAACAGTATATTGGAAAATCTGGAGTGCATTAAGGACGAACTGGATCATATCATTGAAGATGCTGAGCAGGAAGGCGCTGACGATGAGAAGATAGAGAATCTTACATTTGCCCTGGATGCCTTGGAAGATAGCTGCGAGTGCATGTATGAAGCCTTAGAAGATGAATGAAATAATGAAGGCAGCTATGTCAGCTGCCTAATATAGTTACAATCTTACCGCTCTTACGATATTCGTTCATGTCAATAAGTCGCTGATTTTCAGAGCCGCGAAACTTCAGCATCAGATTCTTCTGAACCATTATGAACGGTCCGTCTACAAGTATGTCTATTGCCGCCAGCAGATCGTCGGTATATTCAGTATGCTTTCTGCCGCCAGGCAGCAGATCATCAAGCAGATATCCGGTAAATGCCCATACATTCTTGCCAGGGCATTCTGCCTTGAATCTCTTCATAAATGGAGCCAGGGTGGCCTGATTTTCCTCTTCAAACGGATCTCCGCCCAGCAGGGTCAGCCCTGCGACGTAATCAGGCCCCATGCTCTCAATAATCTGTTCCTCTTCCTTCTCGGTAAACGGTTCACCGTTATCGAAGTTCCAGGTCTCGGGCTGGAAGCATCCCTCACAATGATTCCTGCAGCCAGATACAAACAGGGTAGTTCTTACCCCTGTGCCATTAGCAATATCATAATATTTTATTTCAGAATAGTTCATACCATTTTTCATTGGTGCTCATCACAGGTGCAGCACTCTGTCTCTGATCTCCTGCGTGCGGCCTTGGTTCCAGAACTGGGTGCCGATATAGCCGCAGGTACGGCGGGCTACATTCATCTTGTCCTGGTCGGTATTGCCACAGTTAGGGCACTTCCAGATGAGCTTGCCATTCTCCTCCTGAATCTCGATCTCACCATCCCAGCCGCATACCTGGCAGTAATCACTCTTGGTATTAAGCTCCGCGTAGATGATATTGTCGTAGATGAACTTCATTACAGCCAGAACAGCATCAATATTATCCTTCATGTCAGGCACCTCGACGTAGCTGATGGCGCCGCCCGGTGACAGAGCCTGGAACTGAGACTCGAACTTCAGCTTATCGAAAGCATTGATCTTCTCCTTAACATGGACATGATAGCTGTTGGTGATATATCCCTTGTCGGTGATGCCTTCAATCACGCCGAATCTGTGCTGCAGGCATTTGGCAAATTTATAAGTCGTGGACTCCAGCGGCGTTCCGTAGAGCGAGTAGTCGATATTCTCAGCCTTCTTCCATTCCGCGCATTTGTCATTCATCTTCTGCATGATGCTGAGGGCAAATGGTGTGGCATCCGGGTTGGTATGACTCTTGCCTGTCATGTATTTGACGCATTCATATAATCCCGCGTATCCGAGAGACAGGGTAGAGTAGCCATTATATAAGAGCTTGTCGATGACCTCGCCCTTCTCCAAACGTGCCAGTGCACCATACTGCCACAGGATAGGTGCCACGTCAGATGGAGTGCCCAGCAGACGCTCGTGACGGCAGCGCAGAGCACGGTGACATAACTCGAGGCGCTCCTCGAATATTTCCCAGAATTTCTCGAATCTGCCGCTGGATGACAGCGCCACATCAGGCAGATTGATGGTTACAACGCCCTGGTTGAAACGGCCGTAATACTTGTGCTTGCCTGGCTCGTAGTTACGGGCATTTGCAATATTACCGATACCTGCATCAGTGAATCTGTCTGGAGTCAGGAATGATCTGCAGCCCATGCATACGTAGACGTCGCCCTTGAGTTCAATCATCTTCTTTTCAGAGATGTAGTCAGGAACCATGCGGCGGGCCGTGCATCTTGCGGCCAGTTTAGTGAGCTCCCAGAATCTCGAGCCCTCGGTGATATTGTCTTCCTCGAGTACATAGATCAGCTTAGGAAATGCCGGTGTGACCCATACGCCCGTCTCGTTCTTAACGCCCTGCAGACGCTGAGAGAGCATCTCTTCTATAATAAGAGCGAGATCCTTCTTCTCCTGCTCATTGCGAGCCTCGTTCAAATACATGAATATCGTGATGAACGGAGCCTGTCCGTTGGTTGTAAGAAGCGTTACGACCTGGTACTGGATAGTCTGAACACCGCGCTTGATCTCGTCACGAAGACGAGTCTCCACGAGCTCGGTTATCTGATCTGCACTTAATGAAACGCCTATATCCTCCATCTCGGCATATACAGCCTTCTTGATCTTCTGACGGCTTACATCGACAAACGGTGCGAGATGCGTCAGCGTGATAGACTGTCCGCCATATTGATTTGACGCAACCTGCGCGATGATCTGAGTAGCTATGTTGCAGGCTGTTGAGAAACTGTGAGGACGCTCGATCAGAGTACCTGTGATGACGGTTCCGTTCTGGAGCATATCATCGAGATTAACGAGGTCACAGTTATGCATATGCTGAGCGAAGTAGTCGGCATCGTGAAAATGTATGATTCCTTCACGGTGAGCCTCTACTATATCTGGTGGTAACAGAATACGTTCTGTCAGATCCTTAGACACCTCGCCAGCCATGTAGTCACGCTGGGTAGAGTTGACGATAGGATTCTTGTTGGAATTCTCCTGTTTTGCCTCTTCGTTGCTGCAATCTATAAGTGATAAAATCTTGTCATCAGTGGTATTAGACTTACGGACAAGAGAACGGGTATAACGATAAGTGATGTAGTTCTTAGAAACCTCATAGGCGCCATGCGCCATGATCTGGTACTCCACCATATCCTGTATCTCTTCTACAGAAGGGGCGCGATTCATTTTCATGCAGGAGAATTCAACACTCTCGGTGATGCGTTTGATCTGAAGATCAGTCATACGGGCATCCTCCGGTACGCTGTTGTTAGCCTTAGTGAGTGCAATCTGTATCTTAGTTATGTCAAAAGGTACCTCTGCACCATTTCTTTTAATAACGTTCATGTGAATATAACCTCCCTTAAAGCACATCGCAAATGATACAATATCTTGTATCGCAGGTAAAAAGTACCACACTATATATTGTCAGTCAACCACATAATTTTAAAATAAGTGTTAAGAAGTCATTGACGCGGATTTACTAAAAGAAGAAATGCGGATGTGTCGTTTAGAGGCAAATGCCTGAAAATCCGCGTATTTGCTGGAAATGCCTGATACGTAAGCTGCAGCTAACTGTACGAACAGAGGTACACCCGATTCTATGGATTAAAAAAATACATCATGCTATAATATTTGCCGGCAAAAATTGAAAAAAAAAGAAAAGGAGAATATTTAATGAGAGGATTATACTCTTCTAAGACGCAGATACGTCACAATATATTCACGGAGATCGCCAGGATGGCATACGAGGGCGACGACCCGAGCAAGCTCGAGGACCTGCCATATAAGATCATCCCAGGCGAGGTATCAGAATACAGAAATGACATATTTATAGAGAGAGCCGTAGTAGGTGAGAGACTCAGAGTGGCCATGGGCATGTCCCTGAGACCTATCACTGAGCACGCGCCCATCTCTAAGGGCGTAGAAGCTTCTATTATAGAAGAAAAATATTACGAACCGCCTCTTATTAATGTTATAAAATTTGCCTGCAATGCCTGCCCGGAGAAGCGAGTATTCGTAACGGAGGGCTGCCAGGGCTGCATAGAGCATCCGTGCACGGAGGTATGTCCTAAGAAGGCGATTCACCGCCGCGCGGGCAACAGGTCATGGATTGATGAGGAGGCGTGCATTAAGTGCGGCAAATGCATCGAAGCATGCCCGTATAATGCCATCATCAAGCAGGAGCGTCCGTGCACCAAGGCATGCGGCATGGATGCCATCAAGTCTGATGAATATGGAAGGGCTGATATTGATCAGGACAAATGTGTATCCTGTGGTATGTGCCTGGTAAGCTGTCCTTTCTGCGCGATTGTCGACAAGGGACAGATATATCAGACTATTATGGCGATTAAGAGCGACAAGCCGGTTATCGCGCTGCTGGCGCCGGCTATCGCAGGCCAGTTCAGAGGCATGAAGAATAATAAAATCAGGTCAGCATTTAAGGCGCTGGGATTTACTGACGTAAGAGAGGTAGCTGTAGGTGCGGATCTGTGTACCATTCAGGAGGCCAAGGACTTCCTGGAGGAGGTGCCGGAGAAGCTGCCGTTCATGGCGACATCATGCTGCCCGTCATGGTCAATGATGGCTAAGAAGCTCTTCCCGGAGCAGGCAAAATGCATCTCCATGGCGTTGACACCTATGGTTCTGTCAGCCCGTCTGATTAAGGAGAGCATTCCTGACTGCAAGATCGTATTCGTAGGTCCATGCGCGTCTAAGAAGCTGGAAGCCAGCAGGCGCAGCATCAGAAGCTATGTAGATTTCGTATTAACATTTGAAGAGGTCGGCGGTATGCTGGAGGCCAAGCAGATCGACTGGGAGGCGCTGCCTGACGACGGCCTGATGATGGGACCTAGCTCGGATGGACGAGGATTTGCCAAGAGCGGCGGCGTAGCCAATGCTGTAGCCAATGCAATCAAGAGGATGGCACCTGACAGAGAGTTCAAGGTCGTTAAGGCGGAGGGCCTCAAGGAATGTAAGAAGATGCTGCAGCTGGCCAAGGCCGGCAAATACGACGGCTATCTGCTGGAGGGCATGGCATGTCCTGGCGGCTGCATCGCCGGCGCAGGTACGCTGGAACCAGTTAAGAAGTCGGAGGCAGCGCTGGCTCAGATGATGAGCGAGGCGGACTTTGAAGAGTGCCTCGATACGCAATATGAGAAGAGACTGCCAGGAATCGAAAAATTGTAACTATTCAGAGCCAGGTAAAATTTTATAAATCAGACGTGAAATGCTTGCATTTCTAAGACTGATTTTGAAATTTTATCTGGCGAGATATCCACATGAGCAAAAGGAAAGCTGCGTAGCAGCGATTTTGCGAATGCGGCTGAATAGTTACAAGTTGAGTAAAGTAACGAGCCATGCCTGTATGAGCAAAAGGAAAGCTGCGCAGCAGCGATAGATACAGAAATCAGGAGGAATGAATTATGTTAACCGCGGGAATCAAGAATACTAAGACAGATGTCGTAACTGAGAAGAACAGCGCTAAGACCATGGGAAGCGGACTTCTGGATGTTTATGCTACGCCATCTATGATTGCACTGATGGAAGGCTGCTGCCATGAGAGCATCACTTCAGAACTGGAAGAGGGCTGGGGCTCTGTAGGAACATCCTTAAATATCAAGCATGTATCTGCAACTCCAATCGGCATGACAGTAAGATGCGAGAGCGAGCTAGTTAAGGTAGACGGCAGAGCATTAACATTTGAAGTTAAGGCATACGATGAGAAGGGTCTCATCGGCGAAGGCGTTCATGAGAGATTTCTGATCCAGAATGAAAAATTCATGAACAAGACATTGGCCAAGCTTCAGTAATAATAGATAGTCGTTAGGGAGGAAATAATATGCCATGCACAACATTACTGGCAGGTAAGAATGCAACTTATGATGGCTCTACATTGATGGCGAGAAATGAAGATGCCAGCTCGGGACATTTTACTGCCAAGAAATTTATAGTAGTCAATCCGTCGGAGCAGCCGACATTATATAAGTCGGTGATCTCCAAGGTAGAGATACCGCTTCCATCAAATCCGATCAGATATACAGCAGTGCCGGATGCAGTGGAGGATGAAGGCGGCATCTGGGGCGAGGCTGGAATCAATGACCTGAACATTGCGATGACAGCGACAGAGACCATTACGTCTAATCCGCGGGTGCTGGGAGCGGATCCTCTGGTTGAAACAGGAATCGGGGAGGAAGATCTGGTTACTATCGTGCTTCCGTATATTCATTCGGCCAGGGAGGGTGTTATACGTCTGGGTAGTTTGCTAGAGCAATACGGCACTTACGAGATGAACGGCATCGGATTTCAGGATACCGATGAGATATGGTGGCTGGAGACAATCGGCGGACATCATTGGATTGCCAAGAGAGTCCCGGACGATTCGTATGTAGTGATGCCTAACCAGCAGGGCATAGACTTCTTCGATTTCGCAGATGCATTTGCTGAGCAGAAGAATCACATGTGCTCGGCAGATATGATCGAGTTTATCACAGAGAATCATCTGGATCTTACGGTCTATGATGAGGGCTGTGAGGTGGATCTGCGCGAGGAGACCATGTTCGACGTAAGGGCTGCGCTGGGAAGCCACAGCGACTCGGATCATGTATATAATACACCTAGAGCATGGTATATGCTGAAGTGCTTGAATCCTAACACCTGCTGCTGGGAGGGCGAGGGCGCGGATTTCACGCCGGAGTCGGATGATCTGCCGTGGAGCATGGTGCCGGAACACAGGCTTACGGTGGAGGATTTCAAGTATATTCTGTCGTCCTACTATCAGGGCACGGAATACAATCCTTACAGTCACTCGACGGATTCGCCGAAGCAAGGCAAATATCGTGCCATTGGCATCAACAGGAACAACTTTCTGTCGGTTACGCAGCTGCGTCCGTATATGCCTGAGGAGATTAAGGCTGTGCAGTGGATCGCTGAGGGGTCAAATGCATTTAACACAATAGTGCCGTTCTATACAAATGTACGAACAACGCCAGAATATATGTCTAATACAGATGTTACACCGACCACCGAGAGCTTCTATTGGGCCAATCGTATCATCGGTGCTCTGGCAGATGCGCATTATGGCAATGCCATCATGCATGTGGAACGCTACCAACTGAAGACTGTGGCAGCAGCTTATAATATGTTAAAGGAAGCAGATAAACATATGAAGGAACTGCTTAACGCTTCATCGGATGCCGCACCGGTTCCAACAGAAATCATTCAGGCGCAGCTCGAAGAGTACAACCAGAAGATGGCCGATATGCTTAAGAGTAAGACCTATGACCTCCTTAATAACGTGCTCTATACAGCCAGCAGCGAGATGAAGAATGCGTTCTCAAGGTCAGATTCGTAAAGAATTGAAATGATGCATAAGGCTGGCAGACTCGCTGGCAGATGAAAATTACATATGTATTGATAAAACAGACTCACGATACACCAACTCGTGAGTCTGTTTTTAATATCAAAAAAACTTATAGAATAATTAGAAAATCTTCAAATTAAATAAAAAATAACCAAAAACCTGTTGCATATAAAAACATAACGTGTTATATAAATTGCATAACACGTTATGTTTTACGCATTTGTTAAAAGAAAGGGGATTGTTATGGAAAAGAGTAAGAAAGGCGCCATTCGATTTTTTGCTTGTTGTATGGCGATACTGCTTGTCTGTACAATTTTTATCTGGGGATTTCAGAGTTCATGGGGACAGATTAAGATTGAACGAATATATCTGGAGGGTGAGGATGGAACGACTATTAGCAGTCTGATTTACATTCCTGACAATGCAACAGATGAGACACCTGCGCCAGTGGCAGTGATACTTCATGGAAGGTCAAATCACGCACATTCTAATGATACCTGGAGCCTGGAACTGGCAAGAAGAGGCTTCGTTGTATTATCACCTGATCTGCAGGGCGGCGGCGAGTCTGATCCGGACATCGACAGAAGCTCTCAGGCGATAACAGTAGCAGAGTATGCCAATGGACTCTCATTTGTTGAGAAGGATAAGATCAATTTGATCGGATATTCCGCTGGAACAGCGACTGTACTTCAGACTTATGATGCAATGCCAGATTCAGTTAATAGCATTTGCGAGGTCTTCGGACCGTTTATGATGCAGCTGGCTGGCGGAATTGACAATGTCAATACCAATTATTGTATGATCAAGTCAACAGCTGATCAGTATGACGGACATTTTATAGGCGATATCGAAGAGTGCCTTGCATATATGTCTGAGCTTTCGGGAATCGATGATCTTCAACCGGATACAGATTATGAATGGAGAGATTCTATATTCCGCTATTCAGTTATTTCGGGAACGTTACATCAGACTGGTAATATCAGCGGAGCTACAATTACTGCGATTGTAGACTATGAAATGACAGTAAATCAGAGTCCGATTGCATTAGATGCTTCTAATCAGGTGTGGTTATGGCAGCAGATATTCTCGGCAATAGCATGCGTGACCATGATGTTCTTACTGGCATCAATTATCAATCTGCTCATGCAGTTGGATTTCTTCGCAAAGGCAGCTAATCCGGTTCCGGTAAAGCCGGCGAGAGCAGCTAAGGGCTGGGCATGTGCTAAGGCATGGATTATAGATTTCATTTTCACACTCGTGATTCCTGCGCTTATATTTGTCCATGTATCTGCATATGTAATGAAGTGGACTGGTGCAGGTACTGGCTGGGATAAGGTGCTTACATCGACTAATCTCAATGGAATTATGGGTTGGCTCATTGTAATTGCTCTTATCGGCATTGCAAGAATGATTATCAGATCAAAACGTGCCCAAAAAGAAGGCATAAGCCTGAAGTTATCTGATTATTCACTGGGAGGCGAGTCAGAGAGTAGAATCGACTGGAGTAAACCTGCAAAAGGTCTCCTGATCGGCATCATTGCAATTGTATTTGTGTTCACATGGCTGTGGCTTATCGAAGGATTTGCGGGGATAAATTATCAGGTGTGGAATCTTTCTACCTATCTTAAGATATCGCCGATGCGTATTGTAAGAGCTATACCGTATGTGCTGATTATCTTCTTTGTAATGTTCGTGGGAAATATGAATCAGAGAATTCTTCCTTCGACGGGAAATCAGAGAAAGGATCTGTGGATCGCGGTTGCTGTAAATACATGCATGACTGCCAGCGCACTCTTCGTATTGCTGTTGCTGCAGTATGGCGGAAGTATGATAATGGGAGATGGTTCGACTGTTATTGCACAGATTGATGTATATGGAACGGGTCAAAATACGAGTTGTGGAGCGCTGGATTATGCATTTGGATACTGCTATATGATGGGCGGAACAACAGGAGTTGTGACTTACATTTATAGAAAGTATGGCAATATCTGGCTGGGTGTAATTCCTGCTGCAATTTTTGCTGGACTAGTTACATTGTCTGGGTTTACAATCGTTGCGTGATATCACAGGTAATACAGCGGCAAATGCGCAGGAAGAACAGGAATTTATTCAACATGGATAAAGAACAGGTACTGGGAAAACAAGAACTTAAGGCTATGCGTTCCAAGCAAGCCCTGATAGATGCAGCAGCGAAGCTTTTTCGGGAAAAGAATATAAATAGCGTCGGCGTCAGAGAAATTTCGGCCATGGCAGGAGTTACGACGGGCACGTTTTATCATTATTTCGACAGCAAGGATTCTATTCTCGATGCGATATATCTGAATCGGGATGAACAATTCGAGGAGATTCTGAGCAAATATAGCGAAAAAGGTCCTTTTTGTCATGGATTGATATGCTTCTTTAAAGACTATATGGCATCCCTTGTTAAGGAAGACGGCGTGGATTATACCCTGCACAGAATGTTTGTTCTGAAAAAGAAAAGTCCTGCACATTTTAAACTGACTCAGGGCGTTGTGAAATTGATAGAATCAGCACAAAACAATGATGAGCTGGGCTCCCAATATAATGGCTCTGATATTGCAGATTTTATGTTTGTCCTTTTCAGAGGCGTGGTATACGACTGGTGCATAACCGAAAATGGCAGTCAGGATCTGTCTGAGAAAGTCGAGAAAGCGCTAACCTGTGCGATAAAAGCCTTCGAGAATTAAGAAAAATATTTGAACGTTAAAGGACCTCTTGATCACTCAAGAGGTCCTTTAGCGTAGAAACAATAAATGCAAAGCTGTGGTTGTGCGACAGAAAACACTTCTGAAAAAGCAACTGCGGGTTATAGGGTTATAACAACATTATCTTGTGAGGAGCATGCTTCATTGATGCAAGATAGCTGTGATTTCAAATGTACGAAAACGCCTTCTCCCCATCTTAAAATAAGCATATGATACGTGGTAATAAGTTGTTGAATATAACGCGAATCTGTTATGGGCAGGTGCAACGTCTCCTTTAAACGATTTATATGGTATACTACATTATTGCGGTGCATAAATAAGAGCCTGGCTGTTTCTACATAGGAGCAGCCATTTGTTATGTAGGCATAGAGGATTGCAATTATATTTGCATGACTTTCATATGATTGGTCTACCAGGTCAAGAATTTCGGGAAGACAGAAATTCCTGTAATCAATCTGTGATGACGCGAGATAGTATGCGTGAAATTCCGCAATGTTGGCATAAATATAAATTTGATTCGATGAAAGCTGCATCGGAATATTAAAATGTCGTACAAATCTGCTGTTAGTAATGAGCTGACCTATAGTAATTGCAGCCTCGGCCTGCGTGTAGGCGGTCGCAGCCTCTGACATTCTATGAAAAACATGACTGATGCCGCAGACCAGATTTACGCTGCGACACATATCAGAGATGCAATCTTGAATCTCTGCAATCTTATTTGATAAGCAATTGATGATGACTATAATGTGGTGTTCATATATCAGCGGCATAGAGTTGGTAAATGCCAGGTGGATATTGCCGCAGACTATATCAGCTGATGAAGATGCATTAGAGAAATCAATACATAGAACCATAAAATTTCCTTCAAATTTTATGCCTAATGCCTGACAGCGAGACTTAGCCTCAATAGCTGATATTTTGCATGAAAGTATATCCGCAACCAGAGATTCATAGATGTTGCTCGTGGCGATTTGTTCGTCTTGAGCTAGGCACTGCCTGAGGTATGGCGCGAACAGATGCAGCATGGACAGAATGCTTCCTGTATAATGCTCGGTTGAAACTATACAGCATAATAATATAGATATCGAACCTGTCACCTTTATAAGATAATGAATTTCATAGTCACCAGATTTATCCTGAACTATTGAATATGCGAAATTTGCACTGCAGATATTATATTTTTTATCTGGCGATGTAAATGACGAATTGTTGGTGATGTAGCCATTCGAGATCAATTCCTGATATGTGGGAATATCTGGAATATTAGTCTCGGCGTGAGCGATTAATTTCATACTGGGTCCGATTAGAACCATAGGTTTTTGAATCATTGAGTGGATAGCGTTCAGAATTTCCTGAACCGAAGCCTTCTTGATTATAGCATCATTTAAATCATGCTCAAGCATTATGAGGTCGATAATAAATTCTTGCATACGGTTAAGAACGATAGCCAGCTCGGTAGGCGTCTTTATATAGATTGAAGCACCATCGACATAGTCGTCATCTTTTTCGTAGACGTAGATAAGGCAGTATTTGCCGCCATGTTCCTGTGTCCTCTTGAATGTATTGAATCTGGGCATATCATATGAATCTGTAAGATAAACTATGTCTGAACGATAGTAGGATTCATTCTCTGGAAGCAGATGAAATGAATTGTATTCCCTAGACAATACATTATCATCTTCGATTATAAAATCGTATTCACATAATTTTTCAAAAAGCATATTTAACGTAAAAATCAAGGATGTTAGCTCCTCTCACTGGTAATTTTGCGCATTGTATCATGAGTACAATATATTGTGCAAATATTGTCAGAAAAATTGTATCATGGATAAAATGAAAATATTGCTGTGACTGATATCATAGATAAGGCTGAACGTTAGACCTGGAGTCTGATATGCGGCTGGAAGAAAAGAACACGGGTAAGCTTTGTACTCTTGTCGTTTCACACACTCTTGCGCTGAATGAAAAAAATCATTATTGGCAGCAGAAAAATCACGATAACAAAAGGAGAGCAGTATGAAAAAAAGAAAAGTCACAGCATTATTGGTAACATCTGCCATGGTTCTGACAGTGGCAGGATATGCACAGGCAGCAGAACCCGAAGCTGGCGAGCAGGTGACAGAAAGTAAAGCATATTATGGATTATCCAGTTTTACAGGATTTGATGGAATGCCTTATGATCCTGCAGTTTATGTCGAAAACGGCGGGCTGGTTGAGGTAGGCACAGATGCATCATCAGTTGAAGAGGGCGAGTATGATGCAACCACGATGGCGGGAGCAAAAATACAATCATCGGAGGATGAATTCTCTGCAGTAATACTGAATAATTCGGATTATACAATCACAGATTCTGTTATTAATCTTAATTCAGAGTCTGATGGAACCAGAGTCAATGATTTCTGTGGGTTGGGCTCAGCAATCATTAATACTAACGGCGGAACGCTGTATATTGAAAATACAACGATAAGCACTACAGGTGTAGCTAAAACAGCGGTATTTTCTGATAATGGTGCCAATACCATAATGAAAAATTGTATTCTGACATCAGAGGGAGGCACATTGTATGATGGATATTATTCCAATGCAAGTCAGAATATGATGGTGGCACCGCCATGGGTACTGGGACTTGATGATACGGTTGCTAATGTACGTACAACCAGTATGATGGGAGCTTTTACAACGCATACATTTGTAGACTGCCAGGTTAATTCTGCTGGCTGGGGATCGTTGTCAACGGATGCAGATGCAGGACAGAGTAGCAGCTTGCATCAGCATTTGATTGCGATAAATACTTCTTCAGATGTAGAAAACTCAGGATATATTGCATATGTACAGTCGGATGATATGGCGGAGTTCTACGGAGTAGACTTCTCAGCTGGAACATATGTTGTTATCATGACTGGCGGAGAGGCAACATTTAAAAGCTATACAGGCGGCCAGAAAATCGATATAATTCAGTACAATGAAGAAACTGAAAAGGACAGCCGTTATTTATTTGAAGATGAAGATTATGCAGAGACTGGCGGTGTGCCGGTAGCTGACAGCGGTGATGTTATTGCAACCGTAGTCAGTGATCAAGTTGAAGAAGGAACGGTTGTTCCATCGGTTATTAAGTCAGATGCATTTGCATTTATGTTCCATAATAATTTTGCAAATGGATGGAATGTTGTAAACATCCTGGATGGAACAGAGGTGTACTCTGAAAATGCAACATTCCTTGTTAAGAAGATAAATGCAGATATTACCGTGGATGACGCCACAGTAGTAAGCAATGACGGTGTACTTCTGCAGATTATTGATAATGACGATGACTATGTAGGACCAGACATGAGTCTTACATGGGGATTAGATGATGCAGAGATAGGCAGAGTCATTGGAAGCACGAATATAGAGGACAAGATGGCAGGCGAGTCTTGCATTTTTCCGACCTTTTCAGAACATCTGGTAGAGCCTGCTGGATGGTCATATGAATGGACAGAAAAGGATATGGAAGTTACAGCGGCATCTCTTAATACTACAGGAGATTCCGGATGGGTTGTAAACCTTAATTTGTCCAATACAGTAATTGACGGTGATGTATGGAATTCATCAGGATATGTAACTGAAAATGGTGGAACCAGCCTGAATGTTAATTTGGGCGAGAATGCAGAACTTACCGGAATTATTTCGTCGGGAGCGTACAAGCATACACTTCAGAATAATGAGGAACTATATGTAGAAGACAGTGATATCGACGCAGGCGGATATTATGAGGCACTTGTTGGAAATGCATATGCGGAGGCTAACGATGGTATAGCTGACTGGGCGAATGCAAATTATCTGGGTCATGTTGAAAATACGCAGTATGCCAATGGCTATAATTCGGTATCAGTGGTTCTTGATGCCAATGCGGTATGGACTGTCACTGATGAATGTATCATTGATGAATTAGTAATAGGTGAGGATGCGTCAATAGTGGCAGCTGAAGGAACTCTTACGATGACAGTTGACGGTATTGAAACAGAGATTGCCGCAGGGCAACAATATGAGGGAGATATTGTTATCACTATGAGTAAATAATACTTTGATAGTAACTTTTATGACTGTTTGAACAGTCGTTACCACAATCTCCATAATAATAGCAAATGCTTGCCGCGTGTAAACGTAGGCGAGCATTTGTCGTGAAATTAATACAAATCTGTAGTGAACGAGATGAAGAAAAATAAGTCGGTCAAAAATACGCATGGGAATTCAACTGGAAGACAATTGATAAAACTCTCTGCTCCGCTTGTGGCAGGTAATCTGCTTCAAACCTGTCTGCAAACAGTAGAAATAGGAATTGTCGGGAAATATATTGGAACGACAGCACAGGCAGCGTTCAGCGTTAGTCTGATAGTATACACTCTGTATACTATGGTTGCATTGGGCCTTAGCTGTGGCGGGACTATCGTGATAGCGCAGTATAGTGGAGCGCACAGGCAAGATTTGACGAAAAGTCTAATAGGATTACTTTTTATAATTATGATGGGAACGTCGCTTGTAATATCTGCAATCGGCATTGTACTGAGAAGGTTATTCCTTAATATACTTAGCGCTGAAATCGGAGCAACTGAAATTGCAACGAAGTATTTGCTCCCCGCATGTATAGCAATTATATTTTATTCGCTCAATAGCTTTATATATTCGGTATTTCGGGGACTGGGGAATTCGAAAATACCGATGCTGCTTATAGCAGGGCAGGTTGTCATAAATCTGCTGTTCGACATGATAAACCTACTTGCCTTTAAGTGGAGCCTGGTTGGAATTGGATTAGCAATGCTTCTGTCACAGCTGGTTGTATGCATAGCAGGAGCAATGTATTTGATTAAAGAGCTGAAGAGCATGAATTTGTTAGATTTACCTGTGATAAAAAGACGCAAAATCAGTGAAAGAAAAGCGAAAATCATCATAGGGCAGAAGGAGGCTGCAAAAACTGTGACAGCGACATTGTTGAGAGTATCTGCGCCAATCATAATATTCGGAATACTCATGTCCGCAGGAGCCTTTTTCATAAATGGAAACGTGAACATTTATGGCGCTGCTGCAACATCTGCTGATGGGATCTGCAGTCAGCTTAAAAATGTAGTCAACGGAATCTTTACTGGCATATATAGCGGTGGCGCAATTATAATTGCGCAGAGTTATGGCGGTAATGATATATCACATATCAGGATGACTTATGCTGTGACTATTAAGATTAGCTTACTAATCTGCACGGTGTTGGCACTGCCGTTGCTAATATGGCCAGAGGCAGTATTTTCAATTATGACCAATGATACTGGAGTGATTGCTCATGCGCGGGCCAGCCTTTTTGCTCTCACAATCAGCTATGTTGGTACATCACTGGCAACGGGGGCGTTTGCTATTATAGAGGGAACGGGCAAGACTACTCTGGAGCTAATGGGAGGCATTTTGGAAAATTTTGTAATGAAAATCCTGTTGGGATACATACTTGGTAAATCGTTAGGACTCACAGGATATTGGATCGGATGCGCTGCGTCATCGTTTGCAATGCCTGTAATAGGACGGCTATATCTTCAGCAACTACGGAAATATCATTGGAAAAACAAAAGAATCTGAATGCACAGAGACGGCTCTGCTGTCCGCGATAGTGCAGATAGAAATGTATTCTATATTATATGCCGCATATGTTGGCAAAATGACCGCATGTGTTAAGCCTATTGGCAGCAATCACCATTGTAAATATAATGCCTTCGAAGCAGTTAAGTGTTAAAAATCCTAGGATTCATAGAGAAACAGGTTGAGAAAACTGCTTAAGGAGGAGAGATATGAAAAAACAAATTACGATGGCGTTAAGTGTTGCCATGGGTCTGATGTTGACTGTAAGTCCAGCGATGGCAACGGAGGAAAGTGCAGCTGAACCAGTAAATGCAGTGACAGAGACGGCAGCAATAACAGAAACAGGAACTGTTAGTGTCACTGGGGGACTGATCAGTGGAGTAGTGACAGAGGATGGACAGATTATCAGCTACAAGGGCATACCATATGCTGCTCCACCAGTAGGAGAATTGCGATGGAAGGCACCACAGGATGTCGTTCCATGGGATGGAGTGCTTGAATGCACAGAATTTGGAAACTCATCTTATCAGGGCACAGAAAGTGCGTTTGGAAACTACAGTGATGAATTCTTAAACAGCAACAGAAATTATTCGGAGGATTCATTAACGGTTAATGTGTGGACCAAGACAGAGAAAAGTGATGAATTGAAACCGGTTATTCTCTACATTCATGGCGGTGGCAATACGAGCGGGGGTTCATCTTGTCCTATTTATGATGGAGAACAGATGGCCAGAAAAGATATTGTTTATGTTAGCTTAAATTATCGTCTGGCTAAGTTCGGCTTTATGGCAAGCAGCGAACTATCTGCAGAAAATGAAATGGGAGTATCTGGTAATTACGCTATTCAGGATATGATCAAAGCGTTGGAATGGATCCAGGATAACATAACAGAATTTGGCGGAGATCCTGATAATGTAACGATAATAGGTCAATCGGCTGGAGCTGGTAATGTAGGTACGCTTACAATTTCACCATTGGCAGAAGGATTATTCAACAAAGCCGTTGGTTGGAGCAGCCTGAGTGTATCTAATAGCGCTAAGACGCTTGAAGACCTGGAAGAAACAGGCGATGACCTGGCCGAATCTTATGGTTTGTCACTTGATGGATTGAGAGAAGCTGCCGCAGAGGAAATCCAGAATATGTCAGGATCATTTTCAACTAATGTAGATGGTTATGTGGTTACAGACACAAGCCTTAATGTATTCTTAAATGGTGAGGAAAATGATGTTCCTACCATGACAGGTATGGTAAATGGTGATGCGGCAATGTCGGGAATTATCACATCAAGCTTTGCTTCATACCTTGGAATGAATGAAGAGGAATACGTAGAGAAGGTTAATGGAGCATTCGGCGACATGGCAGAGGAGGCACTTGAGATTTATCCTGCAAATGGTGATGACAGCTATGGAGTCGCACAGACTGTTAATCTTGAAGGAGCTATGTATAAGTTCTTAACATATGCCAAGGTAAGAGCCACAACAGCAACTACTCCTACATTTCTCTATTATTATGATCATGATTATGCAGGATTAGAGGATCAGGGTGCATTCCATTCATCAGATATTCCGTACTGGCTGGGAGGTGTATTTACTGAAGACAAGACATTTTCAGATACGGATTATATGTTGGCGGATATAATGTCTTCTTATATTTCTAATTTTGTATCAACTGGTGATGTAAATGGCGAGGGCCTTCCTGAATGGCCTGCATATGATGGAACGCCAGGAATATTGAAGATTACCAATGACGGTGCTGAGTATGTTGAATTGAATGCGGTTAAGGCTAACTTCTGGGATGAATACTATAGCAAGCAGTTAGGCATTGAAACTGCACCAGTTGAGGTGACGGAAGAAGACGAACTGTCTCTTGCGGAGGAAATTGCAGCTACTAATGAGGCAGCAGGCAACATAGAGCTATTGCCAATAGTAAATGATGATCCTGAAAATCCAACTATTCAGTTAGAAAAAGAAGAAGGAACGACATTCACGGTAGCAGAGTGGGCGGCTGGAGCATGGAATCCTGTTGCAACGACAGGAATGTATCCGATTAAGGCATATGCAATGGATGCAGAAGGCAATATTATAGGTTATCTGGAAGTAGCAGATGGTATTGGCGATTATGCAGAATACGCAGAAGCAGCAGCAATAGGCGTTATGAGCAGCTTCACAGGATATCAGGCCATTCTTGATCTGACTGAATAATTACAGATCAAATAGCTGGCATTAGAAGCTTATAAAAGAAAAATTTAAAATGTTAGTATAGATTCGGCTAACCTGTTTGACTGAATAATAACGGATATAAAATTAAAAAAGTACCTCAGACGTATAATATCGTCTGAGGTGCTTCTGATATATAAGACTGTAATATTTACATAAAATTAAGTCAATTGACAAGCTGTTTTTGATGCGTGCAAAATAAGCTTAATAGATAATGCTTAGACGGACATTATATTTGCTTATTGCTTTAATAACACAAGAAGGGGCTTGCAGATGGAACAAATTAGAATTGCTTTAGTTGAGGATGATGAAAGGGATCGGGAACAACTAGAGGTATGCCTCATGAGATATCAGGCGGAGGAAAAAATTTCGATGAATATTGAATGTTTCTCAGATGGAGAGGTATTTCTCAAAAGTAAACAGCGATTTGATCTGATCTTCATGGATATAGAAATGCCGTGCAGAAATGGCATTGAGATAATGAAGGAATATCGTAGGCGAGGGACTAAAGAGGTACTTGTACTTGTTACAAATATGGTTCAGTATGCAATTTATGGCTACTCAGTTCATGCGATAGATTATATCGTTAAACCTGTTCTATATGAACAGCTGGTCTTAAAAATGCCGTTTTTTCTGTCTATGGTAATAAGAAAAAAGAAGACGATCACAGTTAAGACAAAACAGGGAATGTCAAATTCTAATATCAGGGATATCAGATATATCGAAATCTATGGACACAATATCATAATTCATAAAAATAATGAAAATCTAAAATGCTACGGGACACTGAAAGAATTCGAAGAGCAGCTTAAAAATTGTGGATTTGCCAGATGCTCACAGAGCTGTCTTGTGAATTTGGCCTATGTGGATGGTATCAGACAGGATATGATACTAATAAGTTCGGAACAGCTGCCGCTTAGCCGCAGAGAAAGGAAACAGTTTATGGAATCGCTTACCAGATTTGATGGAGGGTATGGTGAATGATAAAAAATATCTGATACTGCAGAGATCACAAGGTTATATGAGGAATGAGAAATGTTACGTGTTACAGAGTCATCAATATATTGGTTTTTTACTGGAATTATAATGATTTTGCCGCATTTATTGTGTAGTTTAGTGTTGCCTAAGAGAGACCATACATTTATCCGCTATATTTCGGGAATTATTATGTGCCTTGTTGTTGCATTTATAGATCCGATGCTTCCGATGTCATTTGCGTCTATATGGGCAGTGCATACAGCTGGAATAGTGCTCCTTATATGGTGCAGCAGGGTCAATCTGCGGATGGCGGTATACTATAACGTTTGGAGTATTGTACTGTACTTTATATCCGAACAACTGGCAGCAGTACTGGCATCGCTTTTGAATTCTTATGATGTGTTGCCGGTTATGTATATGACAAAATCTGTCGCCGCCATATTGGTTGGGGTAACTGAAATCTGGCTTATTAAATCGATTCGAAGTAAGGGCGTTGAAGAATTCTCGTGGAAACAGATATTTTTGTCGTTACTTATCAGCGTGTCGCTTATTCTTGTTAATGTGGTAAATTACAGAACGGACGAAGGCAGGTCACTTCACCTTTTTTTATTTCAGTTGTTCTCAATGTTTGTTGTAGCATTGACGCTTTATATGCAGGCAGTTGTAAGCTATAGCAATCAGAAACGAAATGATGCGGAATTTTTTGGATTTTTGTGGCGTGCAAACAAGAAGGATTATGAGATGAAGCGTGAATATGTGAATCTCATTAATCATAAGTATCATGATTTAAAGCATGAAATACGTGCACTGCAGCAAATGAATCTTGAGGACAGATCGTCGCATTTGTCAAATTTGGAAAGGGAAATTGATCAATATCATAACCTGTACCAAACTGGTAATGAGGCTCTGGACACCATGCTGAATGATAAGCGGAGGGAATGTGAGAACAGAGACATCGTATTAACCTGTATTGCGAATCCTGGAAATATAGATTTTATAGATCTGGTGGATTTTCATATTATGTTGGGAAACTTGATAGATAATGCCATTGAGGCAGTATTTGCCTTGGAGAAAAAGCAGAGAATCATTGATCTTAAGATTTACTCGGATAATGGATTCTTGCGTATACAGATAATGAATTTTTTCTCGGGCCGCTTAAGGTACTCTGCCGATGGCCTTGTAAGCAGTAAATCAACAGATGGCTACCATGGATATGGGACCAAGAGTATTCGCTATATTGTGAACAAATATCATGGCGAGATGACCATGGATGCTGAGAATAAAGTGTTTAAGGTTAATATCATGATTCCTATGCCGAGGTAGAGAATGCGCAATCTGCAATCCACAAACTGCCCGGAAGAGCAGTTACAATGATTTTGATGTTTTCAACAGATAAAATGAATATTAATTGCTCTTTTGTAAGGCTCTGCTGTTATTGTAATGGAATCACCGAGTAATGGCATGTATATTTTATAGAAAATCCCCAGCGATTTCTCGCTGGGGATTGAATGTTAAAACACAGATATCCAAACACATTGCATTCCAGTAAAGTCGGAAGAGGACGGATGACCTGGAAGCCTATAAAATTATCTGCAGTTTCAACAGAGGGTTTATCTGATAATATTTATCCAAATATGCCAATCGCACTCAGAATAATTACGAGAGTCAAACTAACTGCAGCGGATAATAACATAATCCAGAACATTTTTTTCTTGATTGCATCTGGAGTAAAAGATAATACCATAGCACCACCAGTTGAGAAAGGCGCGCAGCCAGTTGAGAGCGCACCGATTATTGCTGCGCTAAATACGGCGCATGCTGATACGCCTGTTGCAACAGTACCGGCGCAAACTGGTATATACAGCGGTAATACCACACCGATAGAATCAGAAAACAGAGATGTAAGACCTGCAAGAAGACCCATTAGCGGTGGAATTGCTTCTGAACTTACATTATCTGTAACTGCACCAGAAATCAGTTCTGTTCCGCCATTCTTGGTCAGTATAGTAAGAAGAATAGAAAAACCGCTTACAAGTAAGACAATTGACCAAGGAATTCTGGTAGTGATAACTTTTCTCTGGTCGGCGACTTTTAAGATGACACATATTGCACCTGCAATTATATATACCCAGCCAACATCCAAAGCGTTAGAAATGATAGTAATCTGGAAAACACCTACTACGATGAAGAATAAAATGGTAATGAACATGATGATAAGCACCTGTTTTTGAGCTTTTGTTAGTTTATCAGGTTTTTGAGCGATAACCATTTTATGCTCATCATCAACTTTTAATCCCCAACAGCGGAATACGATATACCAGACAGCAAATATTATTACGCTTAGCAACAGATTGTTAAGATACATACGTGATACAACTGGTGCAGCTGATTCTCCGATAATGGCGGTCAGCATTCCGTTTGCAACAATTCCAGCGCTACCTAATGGTGACAGAATACCAGCTGTATTTCCTGCTCCGAAGATAAGGAAAAGTGCAACAGGAGATCTGTTTGTATACATACAGATGCCTGCAACAATAGGGAGCATAAGGGCATTGATACCCATCGGGTTAACGCCGATATAACCCAGACCAGCTGTCATAATAAAAATTGCAAATGGCATTAACCAGAATCTATCCTGCAGCACATACATGATTCGTTTTGCCAATGCTTCTATGGCGCCAGTTTCAGAAACGAATCCGTAGAAAAATGTGATGGCTATAATCTGTATAATGATTCCGGCTGGCCAGTATGTATATATTTCACGTGGTTTTACGCCCAACATGTATCCGCCGATAATACATGCAAATACTAAAGCAATAAGACCCATATTAATTTTGAATATTGATCCTAAAACAATTGCAGCTACAACAGCTATAAGAACAATTATAAGAATTGTTGAGGCTGACATTTTTTCTCCTCCTTTTAATTTTTATTGAAATCCCCCATAAATAACATTTGATGAGTTGCCTTTGTATTTTTAACATCTGAAATGTGTTAAAAAATCATTTTTTTGGACAACTATTTTCAAATAATTCACTGTAATATTTTTTCGTTTCCAAAATTTTTGGCATAAGATCCTTGGCGGATGAACCGATATTTTTCATATCATCAAGGTGCTTGAATTTACCGCCCATCAGAGCATGCGAAACTGCTATTTCCTCATCTGAAAATTCAATGTGTACATGTCCTTCTGTATTGATACTTAATTTTCCGTTGATACCACACATACCGCAGCTCGCTGTAGCAGTTTTACTGTCAATATTGAATACATTACCATGACAGACTGGACAAAGACCATCCATACCGATATAAGGCATTATTTCAGGCATATTCTTAAGACAAGAATACATATGAGATCCGGATTTTTTTAAACGTTCAACTGTTTCTGCGTGCAGCAACACCTGTCGGTCCCATGGAATTAATATTTGATCTATAATTTCCATATTTAAAGGAACAGCAAAATGCGTCATTACTGGCATCATTGTCTGATTCCAGTCGCTGCCGCCATGAGCGATAAACGAAACAACACGTCTCTTCCATGTGCGGCTATCTGGCATCTTGGAAATTCCATTAGCCTCTCTGATCTTTTTGGAAACAGTTCTAAGTGCGGCATCCATTCCAGGTCCGCATCTGTCACAGAGATCCTTGAAATAACCGGGAACTGTTTTTTCAAAAATTGGCAAGGAAACAACGATTCCGTCGGCATCCAGGATCTGTTCAGATAACCACTGAAAATCATCTTTATTTACACATTCCCCGATGCCTTTGGCACTGAGCAAACCGTCAACACAGGCATTGCAGCCTGTACAAGGTCCTATGTTAAGGTCAAGCAACCTCACGGCGGTAACCGTGACATCGTCGCCGCCCAGTTCTTTTGCACCCTGTAAAACTAATTTAGCCATTGCCTCTGATGAGCTTTTCTTTCGTCCACCAAATATTGCTAAAATCTTCATTTGCTACGAACTCCTTTCAAGCAATGCCTAGATGTTTTCAGGATAGTTTATATTGTAGAATTTCTCATATGCCGGGTAGTTTACATTGTACTTCTTCTCTAATTCAGGTCCACCATATACCCAACGGAAGTCACCGTCATAATGTTCATAAGGTTGTGGGGTCCAAGGGAATGGGCTAGGAAGTGTATCCGCACTGTATGGTCTGTGATATACAGATGGCTGAGAACCTTCTAATTTTAAGCTTTCGCCATCCATTCCCGGGAATCCTTTTAATGTGTTCTTTGAATCTTTGTACCAATCTACATAATAATCGTTGCGTATCTGACGGAACCATTTCATGTGCCAGATCTTCCATTCACCAGTCTCAGGATTGCGGATAAAGTCCATTCCATATTTACCCCAGCACCAGAAACATTTAGCTTCAGGAGCCATAACGCCAGCGGGCATTGTTTCAAAACCAGCACTTGACCAGATTACCTTGGCTGTCTTACAGTCACCTGCAACTTCTATACAAGGTGTGCATAATGTATGAAAGAAGATGCCGCCGGCAGCATCATCAGTGGTTTGTGCATCCCAGAATTTTTGAAGTGCTTCAGGTCCAAATATACATCCCCAGTCTGATACCTCACAGGAAACATCAGGCCTCCACATTGCAAAGCATTCTGTTGACATTGAATCAAATTCAGTGCTGATATGAACAGTCTCATAATGCGCCATACAATTTTGAATGGCGGTTACTGCCTTGATTCGTTCCATCTGTAATTCCATCTCGTTCATGTCTTCTAATTTTTTCATAAGAAACCTCCCTGTAATTTTTTCTTTAAGTATAAAGTGAGGTAATATAAAACGGAAATATTTAAAAATAATATACATATAGGTAATAGATTATAAGCGAGGAGTCATTGATAAGAAAAGCTACTAAAGCGTGTGAGTTGTACTCGTTGTTGATAATGACGCGGATTTACATTTGTTTGAGCATATGCTATATAATCGAACATAAGGAAAAGTGGTAAGGTTAAGAAAAAATTGGGTGATTGTCATGAATCTTTTACAGTTGAAATATTTTCAAGTTGTTGCAAAATATGAGAGTTTTATAAGAGCTTCGAGAGAGCTGTTTATATCGCAGCCAGCACTTAGCCAGACTATTAAAAAACTAGAGGAAGATCTGGGAGTGCCGTTATTTGATCGCGTGGGTAAGAAGGTTATATTAAATGCTTACGGAAAGACATATCTTGAATACGTCAATAAAGCATTTGACATACTAGATGAAGGCACGAACTACCTTAAAAATATAAGTCAAAAGGGCGATGATGACATTCTGTTTGCAACCAGCATAAAAGTTGAATTCACTCGTGATATTATAGTGAGATATTGGAATGAACATCCAGATGCTAAAATTCACTACGATATTTGCAGTCCGGATATTGCAATCAATAAGTTGTTAAATGGTGAAGTTGACTTTGTCCTGACAAATAGAAAGATAGACTCGCTAGAGCTAGAATATCAAGAACAATCAAAACAGCGTTTATATGCCTTCCTGGGCAACGGACATCCGCTTAGTAGTAGAAGAGAAGTATCTTTTTGCGAACTGAAAGATACAACGTTTTTGTTCACGGAACAGACGCAGTCTTCAGAATTGATATATGAATTGGAGAAGACATTTGGATTTAAACCCAATACTGCATTTGCAACAAATGACCCGCGCACAATCATGTCCCTGATGGATCAGAAACCATACTGCTATCTTGTTAGATCAAATATTATTCATGACGCATCTCTTGACGAAAATAGACCAAATGCATCATTCCATTTTATAAAAGAAGAGATCTTCTCAACAGACTATATTGTTACTCGCAGAAGAAATGATTTCTCTGCTAATAAAAAGAAATTCCTGGATTATTTTTGTCAGGCCATGGCGGAATATGATCAGGTTACACATTCTGCTGCGGAGAAATTTATCAATCAATGAAAAACGCATAAATTGAGCCAACCATTCCCGTTTGATTTTGGGCCGTCTAATTTTGTTACACAAAAAAAGCATTGACACCCTATCTGATAACTGTATATCCTAAAAATGAAAAGGACAATCTTTCGAAAGCAGAAAGAAATGAAGTCAAGAAGATGATAACGTTATTAGAGGACAATTTATAGGAGGTAGTTGCCATGAGTAGTGTATTTGAAAGCATAATGGCTGGTTTGACAGAAGCTGTAGAGGATGCGCAATCTGCAACCCACAAATTACCCAAAAGGGTGGTTTCAGTGATTCCAGTTAAGGAATATCAGGCTGATCAAATTAAAAAAATAAGAACAAATGTGAATATGTCCCAAAAATCTTTTGCCAGTTATCTGGGCGTATCTGAAAAAACAGTGGAAGCTTAATTGTAATTGAGACGGTGTGAAATTTTTTCTGTAAATTCAGATCTTCTATGATAATTGATGCGGTT
>CAVARE010000010.1:0-19639 GCA_963591145.1 Anaerotignum sp.
AACTAATATTTCCTTCTGCGACAGCTGCGCCCCCGTTCATTCAGATTCATCATTCCCCGAGTGGGGACGGAAACACACAAGCGTTGCCATACACGCAGGCATTGCCATTCAGATTCATCATTCCCCGAGTGGGGACGGAAACTATCGTGCCGCCGTCATCAGTCGTTTCTTTTAAACGTATTCAGATTCATCATTCCCCATACTGGGGACGGTATTTGCAGAAACATCCGATGAAGGGAGGACGGTATGAGCTATTTATATGTGTGCGAACAGGGAGCAACTATTGGCTATGAAGGCTGCAGGTTCCAAGTGAAGTGTAAGAATGATATACTGAGAAGTGTGCCTGCCGAGACACTTGAGATGATACAGGTGTTCGGTAAGGTGCAGCTTACGACACAATGCATGGAGGAGTGCTTGAAAAGAGGCGTTGGTGTTGTCTTTTATTCAGCGCATGGAGCTTATTTTGGACGATTGATATCCACCAATCATGTAAATGTTGGTCGTCAGAGAATGCAGGCGGCATTGTCGCTGGAATTCAAAATGGATCTGGCGAAAAGCATTATACGTGCCAAAATCCATAATCAAGTGGTTGTGCTGAGACGTTATACCAGATATAACCAGGTTAAATGTGAGCACGAGATTACACAGATGCTATGGTTAGAAAAGAAACTTGATTCTTGCAAGACAGTAGAGGAGATAATGGGCTATGAAGGCGCTGCTGCCAGAATTTATTTCTCTGCGCTGGGACAACTGATTGATAATGATTTTCATTTCAATAAAAGAACTCGCCGGCCGCCACTGGATCCATTTAATTCTATGATTAGCCTTGGTTATTCGATAATACTGAATGAGATTTATGGGAAATTGGAGGGAAAAGGGCTGAATCCATATTTTGGTATACTGCATCAGGACAAAGAAAAACATCCGACACTGGCAAGTGACCTGATGGAGGAATGGCGGGCAGTGTTAGTAGATTCGCTGACCATGAGTTTACTGAATGGTCACGAAATAGGTAAGGACGATTTCTATTCTGAAGAAGGAAGACCAGGTATTTTTCTGACAAAGCAGGGATTCAAAACTTTTGTTAATAAGCTGGAGAATAAATTTCATACAGATAACAAATATCTTGATTATGTGGAGTATTCTGTGAGCTTCAGAAGAGCATTGGATCTGCAGGTGAACCAATTATGCAGGGCGATTGAAACAGGTGATCCTACTGTATACAGACCAGTTCAAATTAGGTGATGACTATGGAAAATTATTTTTGGAATACACAGGAAAAGTCATACTCTAAGAAAATATTTGTCTTGATCATCTATGATATTATCAGCAATAAACGGCGGACAAAATTTGCCAATGAAATGAGCGGCTATGGATTTCGCGTACAGAAGTCAGCTTTTGAAGCACTTCTTGAGGAAAATCAGCTTAGAAAATTAGAATCTGAGATTGAGAATTATATAAATATTCAGGAAGACAGCGTGAGGATATACAGAATGACTGGATATGGGGAAGTAAAATTATACGGGCAGAATACAAAGATTGAGGCTGAAGATGTTATATTAGTCTGATACAATAGAACCCATAGGGATGAAAAAATACTACAGTGAACACTGTATAGCTGCGAGGAAGGATTAGAGATGGGTCAATTAATATTGTTTTCACCGATAGGAGGTACGGATCCGATTGCCGTTAGTAATCTTAGAGATGGTTCGATGCTGCACATTTGCAGATGCTACCAGCCAGACAAGGTCTATATGTATATGTCAAATGAAATTCTAAAATTACAGGAGTTGGATGAACGCTATACATATTGCCTGGACAAATTGGGCGAAAAGCTGGGTCGTAGATTTGAATGCGAAATTATAGAACGTCCGGATATGAAGGATGTTCAGGAATTTGATGTATTTTACCAGGAATTTAGAGAGATTATTTCTGACATTTGCAAGGGGATGGGTGTAGATGATAAGTTGATTCTGAATATATCGTCTGGTACTCCGGCTATGAAGAGCGCATTACTTGTGCTAAAAACATTAGGCGAGTTCTCATGTGAAGCTATTCAGGTTATTACCCCTGATAAGTCTATGAACAGCCACGAGGGTTATAAAGAACATGAAAAGCATGATATAGAAACGTTGTGGGAATTGGACGAGGATAATGAGGAGGACTTTAAAAATCGCTGTGTTGAAGTTAAATGTCCGACTTTAATGCAGATTCAACAGGAAAATTATGTACGCAAACTTGTGGATGAGTATGATTATGCAGCGGCATATGAAATTGCGAAAATGCTGCCGCCAGAAATGACGAAGTCATATATTAATTTGTTACAGATGGCATCCAGACGTATTCTGCTGGATTTTTCCGGAGTGGATAAGGTATTGCTGAATGATAAAAGGTATGTATTGCCTATAACTGATTCGAGTGTAAGAAAATATTTCGAATATGCCCTGTGTTTGCAAATAAAATTGGCAAGAAGAGAGTATGCGGATTACATTCGTGCAATCACACCACTGCTATGGGATCTGTACGAAAGAATATTGAGCAGGCATGCAAATGTTGAACTTAAAAATTTCTGCGATCAACTTGCCAATAAATCCTGGGTATGGTCAGAGGAAAAATTGAAGGGGACTAATGAACTGAAAATATTGGACAGCAAGAGTCGCTTCCACTACGGTGACGTTAATTCGTTCCACATGAATGAGCTGATACAGGCATCCTCAGCGTCAGCTCAAGTAAAGGGGTTGGTAGATGACCTACGTACCGTTGAAAAGAACCTTCGAAATATTGCAGCGCATCAGATTGTTTCGATTACAGAGGATGTTATAAAAAGACAGACCGGATTTACTGGCAAGCAGATCATGGATAAAATTAAAACAGCCTTTTCATATGCAGGCATTAATGTAAAAACGGAATTATGGAATTCTTATGATGATATGAATAAAGCGATAATAGAAGAAATGTCCGTAATGAAACGGGGGTAAGAGGAATCTAAAAAAATGTAAAACTAGGAGCATAAAATAAGTGCCAATTGTCAACTGTATATCGCAATTTCGGGAAAATATTTCCTGAAATTGCGATATAAAACTTGATTTACGGACTTACTTGTCATATAATCCCCTTGAGAAAGGGGATTATTATTTATGTTATGCCAGTTTTCATTTCAAAATTTCAAGTCTTATAAGGGAGAGACGACACTGGATTTTCAGGCGGCTGCACTTCCTGAATTCAGAGAAACCCTGATTATGGAAGAAAAGGCCTCGGATCTATTGCCTGTAAGTGTTGTATACGGACCAAACGGAGGAGGCAAGTCTAATCTCCTTCAGGCTCTTTCATGTGCGATTTCCACCATTGTAAAGCCTGTATATGAATTGGAAAAGAATCGACAGAATCTCATTCTTCAGCAGAAGGTCGATGCAGTGCCATTTCTATTTGATCCGATATCAGCAAATGAGCCTACAGAATTTCGTATATTCTTCAGGATTTTTAAGAATGAATATTGCTACTATACCGCAATCAAGAATGATGAGATAATTTCAGAATCGTTATATCGTAAGTCAATCACTGGCAAGAAGTCAGCAACTATTTTCGAACGTGAGGCAGATGACATCATACTGGGATCTTCCATAAATAAGAAGAGCATTAACACGAGCATTAATCCTAAGATGCCGTATTTGTCTTTTCTCGCTATCAACTATGATATCCCCATTATTAGTGAGGTTATGACTTGGTTTGAGAGCTGTATTATCCGCAGTTATGCTAATCCGATGGTTGAACATCAGATTATGCTTGCTAAGGACGCTCCTTACAAAGAACAGTTTATACGTGCGTTGAATGACATGGATATTGATATCACGGATTATCGTTACGATGAAGACAGTCAGCAGCTTTTTACGATGAGAAATTTGGGCTCTGCAGAGTATGAACTCCCGTTTTCGTCGGAATCGGACGGAACAAGGAAGCTTATAGCAGCCCTTCCGGTTATTCTTCTTGCACTTCGTGAGGGACGCTTAGTTATAATTGACGAATTAGATGCCAAGCTCCATCCAAAGCTTCTTAAGTATGTGATTTCATTATTTAAGAACAAGGATATTAATAAGCATGGAGCGCAGCTTCTGTTCACATCTCATGATATGTATACCTTGAAGAATACCGTGTTCCGTCGAGACGAGATCTGGTTTGCTGCTGAGAATAATGCACATGAAAGTGAAATCTATTCACTGCATGAAATCCGCGGTGAGGACAATGACAGAATCAAAAATACGGCTGCTTATGATAAACAGTACCTGGAGGGACGCTATGGTGCAGATCCATATCTCTCAAATATGCTGGGAGGTGAATTTGCTTGAGCTTGAAACCGCCTAAAAAAAGCGACCTTGATAAAAATTGGATGAGATCCAGACGCGATGCACATAGGAAAATCCAACCAGAATATCATCTTATCATAACCGAAGGAACAGAAACGGAGACGGCATATTTTGGCGCCATGAAAGAAATCATCAATAGAACCTACTCTGATCGAATCCAGCTCGGTGTTTATGGCGCGGGAGATAATACCCTGAATCTTTTTCAGAAGGCCAAAAACATGGTGGCGGATTCATCCAATGGGTATAAACATGTATGGGTCGTATACGATACTGATGATTTTCCGGCAGAACATATAAACAAAACGGCGGAGCTCTGTGCATCAGAGTCAACTGACGAAACCATTTATCATGCTATCTGGTCAAACCAATGTATAGAATTATGGTTCTTGCTGCATTTTAGCTT
Organism: Anaerotignum sp.; assembly: GCA_963591145.1. Taxonomy (GTDB): domain Bacteria; phylum Bacillota; class Clostridia; order Lachnospirales; family Lachnospiraceae; genus RGIG5612. The sequence goes on from CAVARE010000010.1 coordinate 4,765, forward strand.
CATGCAGTCTGATATTCACAGAACATCCTACTGGCCGAAACTTAGTGATGAACTTAATTCCTTCGGCCTTGGTGATTACGAAAAAAATCGTACTGATATGTATCAGATTCTTTTACCATATATGTATACTGCTATTGCAAATGCAGAAAAGCTTGAGAAAATCAATGAAGGAAAACTTCCATCAGATTCTGTCCCAGGGACAAGAGTGCATGAACTTGTGAAGAAATTAAAGCCTTATTTGTCATAGATATAGAGAAGAGTTATGGCTTTATTTCAGCTTTACACTTACCTTCCTATCTGAAAAAGCAATTTAAGATATCCATAAAGCATATATTGCAGCATCGCTAAATATCTCGCATTTTCATAGGAAGATATGAATTTAGATCGTACCTGTCCAAACGAGAATTACGAGTACCAGCGATGCCAATACGAATAATGAGACCAGTGTTACGCCGATCGTCATATTCTTCTTAGGCGCCGTGCCGGTTGAAGGGGAGAGGAGTCTTGCCTTTCTGAGTGCCGTAACTACAGGCTTATAGAGAAGCACGGTTGCAGCAGCATTCATAGCACCCTTGATCAGGTTGAATGGCAGGAATACCGGCAGGAGCATTGCGACTACAGTCTCGCGGGGAACACCCATGTATAATGGAGTAACCAGCCAGTTCCACAGGAGCATAATGATGGTCATGCATACAACGCCTGACACAGCACCTGTGATGGCAGCAGAGAACTTCTTCTTGTTTTTGTAGATGATGGACATAGGAACGACAAATGAGCATGTAGATAATATGTTCATAAGAAGTCCGATAGGTCCTGTTGAGCTGACAGTGATCATTTCGATGAATGATACGATTACTGAGATGATTACACCTGGGATAGGTCCGAACAGCAGGCTGGCGATAGCTATGATCACATCCTTGAAATCCAGATTGAGAAATCCGGCTACGCTGATGGGAATCAGCTTAGATAAAACCATAACGGCATATGCCAGTGCGCAGAACATGCCCAGAATAACGAGCTGTCTTACATTAACTTTTTTTGCAGTATTTTCCATGTTACAAATTCTCCTTTGAATAAATATTCGAAAATCTGTTTTGGAAATCTGATTACCTCGTATAAAAAAGACGCCCTGATATCAACTATCAGGGCATCAAAACATATCAATATAATCATGATCGTCTCTCTCATCCGGACTATAACCGTCGGTTCAGGAATCACACCTGATCAACCCGTGATGGGCTCGCAGACTGTACTGCCGGTGGGGAATTGCGCCCCGCCCCGAAACAGAATTTCATTGACTGGATAATACACCCATATACAATGTTTGTAAATATGCTTTGTAAAAAATGTAGTGGCTGCACGCCGAGGTTCACGGCACACATCGCCGCCAACAGTTTTATCTTTGTGTTTAAAATAAAAGGATGATGTTATATAATGGCTTCAGTGTGCCGCCTGGAGGCGGCGTTAGGAGATTATTGCAGATAGCTGATTCTGAATGTCTGCATAAAATGATACCCGGATTGCTACGCGCTATGCGCTTTCGCAATCCAAGTATCTATCATTCGAGGAGAGAATATGAAGAAAATTATACCGGCTGCGCTGGCAGCAGTGATGGTGCTGTCACTAAGCGCGTGCGGCCAGAAGCTTCCGACTGCCGGGAGTGCTGATACGACTGTAGGCGATGCAGTAATATTTGGCACCTATGAGCAGGACAATAATACTGGAAATGGCGCGGAGGATATCGAGTGGATTGTCCTGGCAGAAGAGGACGGAAGGCAGCTTCTCATAAGCAAGAAAGGACTGGATTGCATTCAGTACCATGACACTTACGAGAGCGTCACCTGGGAGACCAGTACCATAAGAGAATGGCTCAATGATGAATTCTACAATACAGCATTTACCGATGAGCAGAAGGCTCAGATTGTGGAGACGACAGTGACCGCTGATGCCAACCCTGACGAGACTACCGACGCGGGTAATGATACTACAGACAATGTATTCCTGCTCAGCATAGATGAAGTCAATGAATACATGACAGATGTAGAGATCAGCAAATGTGTTCCTACCAAGTATGCTAAGGCGCAGGGCGTTTATAATGACAGCTCAGGCGATGCATGCTGGTGGTGGGTGAGAACCCCAGGCAGTAACGTATATCGTGCGGCTGTGGTAGGCAATAACGGACATCCGGATTCCAGCGGAACGACAGAGAACTACGCTGGCAATGCAGTCCGTCCAGCCATATGGATAGAGAAGCAGGAAGCGGAACAGGATAATTAAACTCAGGAGGAGAATATGAAGATAGCAGTAACTTATGATAACGGAGAGATATTTCAGCATTTTGGAAGAACAGAATCTTTTAAGATATATGAAATAGAGGATGGCAAGGTCATTTCCAGCGAGGTCATCGGAACTGATGGCACAGGCCATGAGGCGCTGGCAGGATTTCTGGCAGATAAGGGCGTAAGCGCCATCATTTGCGGCGGCATGGGCGCAGGTGCACAGAATGCCCTGGCAAATGCAGGGATCAAAATATTTGCCGGTGTCAGCGGTAATGCTGATGAGGCAGTACAGGCTTACGTAAATGGTGAGCTGATCGCAGATGGCACAGCTAATTGTGATCATCATCATGAGGAAGAAGAGAGCGGATGCGGCTCAGGCTGTGGATCAAGCTGCGGCGGCGGATGCGGCTCATGCGGCGGTGGCTGCGGAGCACCTCAGCCTATCATGGAGGGCAAGAATGTCGGCAAGACATGCCGTGTTAATTACAGAGGAACATTTAACGATGGCAAGGAATTCGACTCATCATATGGAAGAGGTGAGACCCTGGATTTCGTCTGCGGCGTAGGCATGATGATCAAGGGATTTGACCAGGCTGTTGCCAATATGGAAGTAGGAGAGAAGGTTAATATTCACCTGATGCCTGAGGATGCATATGGCATGCCTAATCCGGATGCGATTCTGACAATTGAGATCAGCAAGCTCCCTGGTTCTGAGAATCTTGAAGTGGGTCAGCAGGTATATCTTACTAGCCCGACAGGTCAGCCGTTCCCTGTAACAGTTACAGCCAAGGATGATGTGATGATCACATTAGATGCTAATCATGAGATGGCTGGTAAGGAACTTAATTTTGAGATTGAACTCGTAGAAGTAGTGGAAGAAAACTAATGAGATTCGTAATTCAGAGAGTCACGGAAGCCTCTGTGAAGGTGGACGGACAGATTACCGGAGAGATAGGAAGAGGATTTCTGGTACTTATCGGTATCAGCAACGATGACACCGAAGCAGTGGCAGATAAACTGATCAAGAAGATGCTGGGTCTTAGGATATTTGAAGACAGCGAGGGTAAGACGAATCTCTCACTTGATAGTGTAGGCGGAGATTTGCTGCTTGTATCGCAGTTTACGCTGTATGCGGATTGTAAGAAGGGATACAGACCCAGCTTCATAAATGCAGGTGCGCCTGAACATGCGGAGAAATTGTATGATTACATTTGCCGGCAGTGCCGCGAGCTGAAGCCTGACATGATAGTTGGCACAGGTATATTTGGCGCCGATATGAAGGTGCATATCGAAAATGACGGACCGTTTACGATCATACTGGATTCGCGGGAGCTGTAGCTGGAAGCTTCTCCTGCATGCTTATGCGTCGCAAAATCGCTGCTGCGTAGCTTTCCTTTTGCTCATGTAATTTTGCCAGATAAAATTGCCCCCAGATCATTTGCTCGAAACATATGAGCATGCGATCTGGGGGCATTTTGTATATAAACTATGATTTATGTATCACATTTGCCGGTATCAATCATCCCAGCAGATAACTCCGCCAGTCATCTCAGGGTCAATCTTAGGATATACGTGAGCGGCATATGCCTCAGGAATCTCCTTGTAATTGAACTCGTGGCTGATGAGCGGCGTGATGTCGATACGGTGATGACGGATAAGATTCAGGAACACGCGGATATCCTCGTCGCTGGACCAGCAATCACTGCCTCTATATGTAACGATCTTATCACTCATTACAGGCGGCCAGGTTCCGTTGATCTCCAGGTCAGCTCTGCAGAGCTTGAATGGCTTAGAGTTAACATAGGTTCCGATCAATGATGCACCCTTCTGCATGATAGGATCATCGATCGGAGGGAGTGGAGTATTGTGAGCCTGAGAGATCATGATGATACGGCCTCTTTCAGCGACTGTATCAGCGGCTTGCATCAGAGGTCCGCGTGCGCCGGTAGCCTCGAATATAACAGGCAGACCATGCAGGCCGTGCTCCTTGATAGCATTGTTAAGAGCATATTTGTCAGAGCCTGAGTTGATGCAAATGTCTATGCCCAGCTTCTTAGATGTCTCGAGACGCTCGTCATCAAGATCTGTAACCATAACGGGAACTGCACCTGCGACCTTAGCCAGAACGGCTGTGATAGCGCCTACAAATCCCTGACCTAATACTGCACATGGTTCACCCATTTGAAGACCTGAACGACGGATCGCATACATTCCTGTATGACCCAGGTTCCAGAATGCTGCCTGCTTGAGGTCAGTTCCGTGAGGGCATGGAGTACAGTTGAGCTCATTCATTAAGAGATACTGAGCGTGTTCGCCGGTTGTAACAACCTTATCGCCTACCTTGAAGTCCTTGACATCCGGGCCTACCTCCACAACCTCGGCTGCCATAGCATAACCGATGCTGGTAGGAAGCGGAACGATCTCGCCAGCCAGAAGACCATGTTCGGTTCCAGGGCTGATGGCTGAATATTTTGCTTTCAGTAATACCTGATTGCCTTGCGGCTTAGGCAGATCCTTTTCTGCCAGTTTTACGCATCCAGGCTGTGCCTGGGCATATAATGTTTTCATGTTTTCACCTATCCTTCTTTAAATTCAGTCTGCCTTGCGCAGACCAGTCATTTGCGCGAAATAATAGAGCCTGATGACATCCTTGCATGGCCATCTGGCAATTCGCGACAAAGAGGAAAACCCGCCATGCGTGTTTTCCTTGAGTTACCTGTGGCTTTAAAATACATAAGTTACCTGCCTCAGCTGGCGGAAATTCTGTTCCTTACTCAGATTTCGCGCAGAAGATCTGTCACCTACTCAGATCCTCATAAATACAGGCTAACTTGACGTTTCTAAAAACAACAGGTAAGAATATACAACTATTGACGTAATAAATCAATTTTACTTAACAGATAATTTCAAATTATCAATAATTGGTTAATATATGACTGCTTGTTACTGCATAAAATCAAGAAAATCCACGCAGAATCAAGATCTTACGTGGATTTTGAATTTTATTTACAAGGATTGAAGAAGCAGAGGAAAATTATCTCTTGTGCTCTTCATAGAACTCGTTATAGTCCTTCAGCATGTATTTAAGCAGGTTAGGAGTGTCTAACTGATAGGGACATTTCGATGCGCATGAACGGCACTCGATGCAGTCATTAATGCGGTTCATCTTCTCGCGCCATTCATCTGTAAGGTATGGTTCATATGGAGAACGCCTCAGCAGCATGTTCATGCGGGCAGCGTTGTTAATCGGGATGTCCACAGGACATGGCATGCAGTATCCGCAGCCGCGGCAGAAGGTGGCACCCAGGTCGGCCTTGTCTTTCTCAATCTGAGCTCTCAGCTCATCGTCCATGTCGGGATCCTCTTCGGCGGCGTCGAGCCATTGCTTTAATTCTTCCTCTTTCTGAATACCCCAGATAGGAACGACATTAGGATATTGCTTCATGAACGCATGGCAGGCCTTAACATTAGTAATTAGTCCGCCAGCCAGTCCCTTCATCGCGATGAAGCCCATCCCTTTTTCCTCGCATTTGGCAGCCAGATCGATGTCTCTCTGGGCTGAAATGTACGAGAAAGGAAACTGCAGCGTCTCGAACCAGCCAGTTTCGATGCATTCCTCAGCGACAGCGATCAGGTGAGTCGTAACGCCGATATGCCTGATGAGTCCCTGCTCCTTAGCTTCCAGTGCTGCGGCAAATGCACCATCCGGATCGTTAATGTCTGGAACTTTCTGCACGCAATGAAACTGAAACAGGTCGATGTAGTCAGTCTGCAGCATCTTAAGACTGTTTCTGATATTCTTCCATGTTCCTTCCTTATCTGTGGTGGTACTCTTAGTTGCGATAACAACATTTTCCCTTACGCCCTTGAGGGCGATTCCTAATTTATATTCGCTGTCAGAATAAGCATTTGCCGTATCATAGAATCTGATGCCTCCGTCGTAGGCATGCCTTATAAGTGCGACAGCGTCATCAGTAGAGCAGCGCTGCAGCGGCAGACATCCCAGTGCAGGCGATGTGGCCATGATGCCAGTCTTACCCATTTCAAATGTTCTCATAATCTTTCCTCCGTATTGTTGTGCCTGCATTTTAAAACAATAAAGAAATCGTGTCAAAATGCATGTGATTATTCTTAACAGTTGCCTGCATTTTAGGTGGCAAGAGACAGAGGGTTGTGCTATATTTAGCCATTATGTTTTTAGAAAAATACATGAAAGTCAGACGGACTAGATGAGCGTTTTAGTATGTGAGGGGCGGGATGGTCGCATTCACTGCGAGAAAACAATCAGCGAAGGCGTTTTCGAGTAGTGACATGCGCCGTCCCGCCTGTGGAATCTTATTTATTCTGGTCTTTTGAAGTATAACGAAGGGAAATTGTACTATGAATTTTTATGACGAAAAAAATAATTCTATCGAGTGGATAGATCTGGAGAACTGGGACAGGAAGAAGCTGTTTAACTATTATCTCGGCACAGATTTTCCATATATCGCGATAACGGCCAATGTAGACGTAACGAAACCGCTGGCATTTGCGAAGAAGCACGGCGTTTCATTCAACCTGGTGATGGTTTACCTGTGCAACAAGGTGGTTGACAGCATTCCTAATTACAGATATCGTTTTATCGATGGTAAGCCATTTGTGATCGACCATACGAGACCACTGGTTAATCATATCATACCTGGCAATGACATATTCGTGGTGGGCGAGGGTCCGTGGCCATGCGATGACATCGTGGAGTTCTGCAATAAGACTCACGAGGCGCAGATGAACGCTGAACACGGTGCACTCTCGGATGTAATCGGATCTACCATCGACATCATTAACTATACATCGGTTCCGTGGGTGCAGTACACGGGCTTTATCAGAACAGTTATTCATGATGGCGTGGATAATGCGCCTAAGATTTCATTTGGCAAATATTTCAAGGATCCTGTAGACCCGTCTAAGACCTGGATGCCGCTGTCGAGCCAGACGCATCACGGACTTATGGACGGAGGCCATGTAGGCAGATTCTACAAGGGCTTGCAGCAGGCTTGCGACGAACTGGAGGTTTAAAATGTGGGTAGCCGATAACTGGAAGGAATACGAGGTTTTAGATACATCATGCGGCGAGAAACTGGAATGCTGGGGCGGATATAATCTGCTGCGCCCGGATCCTCAGGTGCTGTGGGACACTCCTAAGAAGATCCCCGAATGGAAGAAGATAAATGCCCACTATCATAGGTCTAATAAAGGCGGCGGCGAATGGGAATTCTTCGACCTTCCGGAACAGTGGAGCATTGATTACAGGCTTGAGAGCATCAATAAGACGCTGACATTTAACCTGAAACCATTTAGCTTCAAGCATACGGGATTATTTCCTGAGCAGGCAGCTAACTGGGAGTGGTTTTCGTCCCTTATAAATAAGAAGGTAAAGAAGGAGATCGCAGAAGGCGGCAGCGGAACATCCGTTAAGGTATTGAATCTATTTGCCTATACAGGCGGAGCCACATGCGCGGCAGCTGCAGCAGGTGCCCACGTCACACATGTTGACGCGTCTAAGGGCATGGTCTCCTGGGCCAAGGAAAATGCCAGAAGCTCTAACATCGACGAGCTGCAGACCAGATGGCTCGTGGATGACTGTCAGAAATTAGTTGAGCGCGAGATAAGGCGCGGCAACAAGTACGACGGCATCATCATGGACCCGCCGTCATATGGTCGCGGACCTAAGGGCGAGATCTGGAAGATAGAGGATAATATCTTCAACCTGATAAAGATCTGCAGCAGGCTCCTGAAGGATGACGCGCTGTTCTTCCTTGTCAATTCATACACAACAGGCCTGCAGCCTGCAGTTCTTACATATATGATAGAGACAGCTGTCAGATCTAATTTCGGCGGTCATGTTGAGTCGGACGAGGTAGGACTCCCTGTTAAGGCAAATGGACTCGTGCTGCCATGCGGCGCAGCAGGAAGATGGAGCAGTGAAAAATAATGAGCGCACTTATTGTAACAATGGTCAAGATTCTGGTCGCCATGGCGATTGGATTCTTTCTTAAGAAGATTAATATTTTAAATCCAGAGGCCAATAAGGCCATGTCGTCACTGATAATTCATATCACGGCGCCGTGCCTGCTATTTAACAGCATCGTCTCCATGGATAATAGTGAATTTCAGAATGCAATCACACTCCTATGGGTTGGATTTGCGGTATATGCAGTCTTGATAGTGCTGGCCATCCTGATCACGCGGCTCATGAAGACACCGAAGTCGTCGAGAGGCGTATATCAGGCCGCCATGATATTCGGCAATGTAAGCTTCCTGGGAATCCCGCTGGCGGAGGCACTGTATGGAAGCACGGGAGTGTTCTATATAGCACTTCTTAATATTCACTTTAACCTGTTCTTCTTCAGCTGCGGCTTCTATCTCATTATGAGCAGCGGCAATGGTCAGGGCAAGTTCTCGCCGAAGAAGCTCATAAATACAGGAATCATCAGCATCATTATCGCCATGATAATCTTCCTGTTCCAGATAGATCTGCCAGAGGTAATCACGTCTCCGATATCATTTGTCGGCAGCATCACATCACCGCTGTCTATGATTATCATCGGAAGCACAGTGGCTGCATATCCGCTGAAGGAAGTCTTCAGCAAGAAGAAGATATATATGCTGTCGTTCTTAAGACTCCTGGTATATCCTATCGCGGCATATTTTATCTTCAAGGTAACGCTGGGCGATACGCTGCTTACTAACGTGCTGTGCATCTACATCGGTATGCCTACGGCCTCGGTAGTTGGCATGACCGCCATCGCTTACGACGCCGATGCCGAAAATGCCACGAGCTGCAGCGCCATGATGACAGTGCTGTCACTGGTGACGATACCGATAATATATCTGGTGATGCTGTATCTGTAGAGTCTTATAGAAGCAGCACGGCCAATGCTGACTGCGAATCCGCTGCGAAACATCATGACTGTTGATGTACGAAGGCTCTGATAGTCTGATTACAACAGAATATTTATAATTATGAACTCAAGTAACCATCTTTATTTTCGATTATATGTCGAGAAAGAAGATGGTTATTTTTTTCTTAAAAAGTCCTGGACATTGTCTTCACGGATGAGCGCGTCTGCCAGCGCAAATGCACAAGCCTGTTTGTGCAGGTGGATAAGCGTGCTCATGCAAATGCACAAGCATGGATTGTCATTGTGCAAGCTTGTGTGCCGTTCTGCCATGTAACAGACAAAGAAAGTAATACTATAAAGTTAACTGATGCGCAATTTGCCCTCCTACGAGTTATGTACTCACGAAATACAAAAAAAATCTCGATTTGTATGAAGTTTGCACAAAATTCTGGTAAATATTTATATAAAAACGCAAAAAAACAGGCTTTTTTCAGCATTTGTTCAATAGTAGGCAAAATACGAATATGTTATAATTTCGTGGGTTTGAAAAAGAGAACTATGAAAAATACTTATATTAGGAGGAGTTGAATATGAGTAAGAAATATTGTTACCTGTTTTCGGAGGGCAACGCTTCCATGCGTGAATTATTGGGTGGAAAGGGAGCCAATCTGGCAGAAATGACCAACATCGGTCTGCCTGTTCCACAGGGATTTACAATATCTACAGAGGCCTGCACTCAATATTATGAAGATGATAGGACCATTAATGATGAAATAATGGCTGAAATCATGGCAAATGTTGAGAAGATGGAGGAGATCAATGGCAAGAAGTTCGGCGATCTCAAGAATCCGCTTCTCGTATCAGTTCGTTCGGGCGCACGTGCATCCATGCCAGGCATGATGGATACGATCCTTAACCTGGGACTTAATGATGACGTTGTCGCAGCTATGATAGCAGGTAATCCTGATCCTAAGTTCGAGAGATTCGTATATGATTCATATCGCCGATTCATCCAGATGTTCTCTGACGTCGTCATGGAAGTAGGCAAGAAATACTTCGAGCAGCTCATCGATAAGATGAAGGAAGAGAAGGGCGTTAAATATGACCTTGATCTTACTGCGGCAGATCTTAAGGAACTGGCACAGCAGTTTAAGGAAGAATATAAGCAGCAGATAGGCGAGGACTTCCCGTCAGATCCTAAGGTTCAGCTCTACGAAGCCATCAGGGCAGTATTCCGTTCATGGGACAATCCTAGAGCCAATGTATATAGAAGAGATAATGATATCCCGTATTCATGGGGCACGGCAGTTAACGTTATGCCTATGGTATTCGGTAATCTTAATAATAATTCAGGAACTGGCGTTGCATTTACTCGTGACCCGGCCACAGGCGAGAAGAAGCTCATGGGTGAGTTTCTTATAAATGCCCAGGGCGAGGACGTTGTAGCTGGCGTTCGTACTCCTATGCCGATAGCCCAGATGGCTGATCAGTTCCCAGAGGCATATAATGATTTCGTTAACGTCTGCGACGTGCTGGAGAAGCATTACCATGACATGCAGGATATGGAATTTACTGTTGAAAATGGCAAGCTCTACATGCTTCAGTGCCGCAGCGGTAAGAGAACAGCTCAGGCAGCTCTTAAGATCGCCTGCGACCTGGTAGACGAAGGCATGAAGACTCCTGAAGAGGCAGTTCTCATGATTGACCCTCGTAACCTTGATACGCTGCTTCATCCACAGTTCGATGCAGCCGCACTGAAGAAAGCCATTCCTATAGGCAAGGGCCTCGGCGCATCACCTGGTGCTGCCTGCGGCAAGGTCGTATTCACAGCTGACGATGCAGAGGCATGGAATGATCGCGGCGAGAAGGTAGTTCTCGTAAGACTTGAGACTTCACCTGAAGATATCACAGGCATGAAGGCTGCTCAGGGCATCCTCACGGTAAGAGGTGGCATGACATCTCATGCAGCAGTTGTTGCCCGTGGTATGGGCAAATGCTGTGTATCCGGTTGCGGTGATATCGCAATGGATGAGGAAGATAAACAATTTACACTGGCTGGCAAGACCTATCATGAAGGAGACTTTATCTCAATCGATGGCTCAACAGGCAATATCTATGATGGAGTGATTCCTACGGTAGATGCAACTATCGCAGGAGAATTCGGACGCATCATGGCATGGGCTGACAGCTTCAGAAAGCTTAAAGTAAGAACCAATGCTGACACACCGACAGATGCCAGAAAGGCTCGTGAGCTAGGCGCCGAAGGCATCGGATTGTGCCGTACAGAGCATATGTTCTTCGATCCTGAAAGAATCGCAGCATTCAGAGAGATGATTTGCTCGGATACAGCGGAGGAAAGAGAGACTGCATTGGCCAAGATCGAGCCATATCAGCAGGACGATTTCGAGAAGCTCTTCGAGGCACTGGAGGGCTACCCGGTTACAATCAGATTCCTGGATCCGCCTCTTCATGAATTCGTTCCTACTGAGGAGGATGATATCGAGGCACTGGCAGCGGCTCAGGGCAAGAGTGTGGAAGATGTCAAGAATATCATTAACGCTCTCAAGGAGTTTAACCCAATGATGGGTCATCGTGGATGCCGTCTGGCAGTTACATATCCTGAGATTGCCAGAATGCAGACGAAGGCTATCATCAAGGCTGCAATTAATGTTATTAAGAAGGGAATCAAGGTTGATCCAGAGATCATGATCCCTCTTACCTGCGAGTCTAAGGAATACAATTTCGTTAAGAAGATCGTAGTTGAGACAGCCGATGCCGAGCTTAAGGCAGCAGGTGTGGAGCTTCATTATCTCGTAGGTACCATGATCGAGATTCCTAGGGCATGCCTTGTAGCCGATGAGATCGCAGCAAATGCCGACTTCTTCTGCTTCGGTACTAATGACCTGACTCAGATGACATTTGGCTTCAGCCGTGATGACTCTGGTAAATTTATGAATTCATATTATGATCATAAGATATTTGAAAATGATCCATTTGCCAGACTTGACAGAAAGGGCGTAGGCAAGCTCATGAAGATGGCGATTGACCTGGGTAAGCCGGTTAATCCTAAGCTTCATGTGGGTATCTGCGGCGAGCACGGCGGCGATCCGACCTCGGTTGAGTTCTGCCATGAGCTGGGACTTGACTATGTATCATGCTCACCATTCAGAGTGCCTATCGCGAGACTGGCAGCAGCACAGGCAGCTATCAGAGAACATCAATAAAAGGAATCTATCCTTACGGTTATAAAGCAACAAAATGGTCACGTCATCCTGATGCGGGATGGCGTGATTGTTTTTTTGTTAAGCGGCAACATGATTTTGAGGTTGAATTTGAGGCATTAACCATCCATCAGTAAGGAGACAACGAGCAAAAAATATTAACGAGAGAATTGGCTGCATACGAGATGATATAAACATCAGCAGACAACAATCGCTTGAAACGAATGAGCCATCGATGGGGATAATGAGTAGATTTAACGGCGCTTCTATCGTATAATAATGCAGCCGCTCGGCATAACTGCAGACATAAGCATGTGTAATAGTTGCATGTCAATTTAAGTATGCGAAGACGCTGGAAAATACATGTGATTACCAGCGAATTGCGGCACTCTGAAGAGTAAACGAGCTGGTGATAATATAAAGCAACTACAAGGGGACAGATACAATTATGAATCATTTTTTTGTAAAACCTGAAAATATTCTAAGTGATACCATCATCATAGATGGCACGGATGTTAATCATATAAGAAATGTGCTGAGGATGAAGGAAGGCGAGCAGCTACTGATAAGCGATGGCGCAGGCAGCGACTATACCTGCAGCATCAGCCAGATACTGGAAAATGAGATCCACTGCAGTATCGAGATGAGAGAGGCAGCAGGCACGGAATCCTCTGTTAAGTTCTATCTGTTCCAGGGAATGCCTAAGGCGGATAAATTAGAGCATATCATCCAAAAGTCGGTGGAACTGGGTGTGCATCAAATTATTCCGGTAGAGACAACCAGATGCGTGGTTAAGTACGATCCTAAGAAACGCAAGAGTAAGCTGGAGCGCTGGCAGAAGATCGCCGAAAGCGCGGCCAAGCAGAGCCGCCGCGGTATCATCCCACAGGTTGAGGATATCATGACCTTCAAGAACGCGCTTAAGTATGCGGCCGACCTGGATCTGGTGCTCATTCCTTATGAAAATTATAAGGATGTGAAGACGACGAAAGAGATCATCGCAGCAATTAAGCCTGGCATGAGCGTCGGTATATTCGTAGGACCTGAGGGCGGCTTTGAGCAGAGTGAGGTAGAACTGGCCTGCGCTGGTCCTGAAGCAGGTGGAGCAAATGCAAGACAGATCTCACTGGGTTCCAGAATATTAAGAACCGAGACCGCGCCGCTGATGCTGCTGTCCGTGCTTACATTTAACATGGAATAAAATGTAACTGTTCACTTTAAGTTATTATTAAGGTTACTGGCATATAATCTGTATAGAAATTCGAGGGAACAAAATCATAATCCTAGTCCTTCGGTCAGCTTACAGAAGCTGATAAAATTTCATAACGTTGTATGTAGTTATCTTCACAGATGTCTATATATAATCGCAACTCCTCTCTTTTTTGCGAAGAACAAGCCATGCAGATGCATGGCTTGTTCTTTTAGTGCAGCAGTTCGGAAGATAGCAGATGGTTCGCGCAAAAAAATAGGTTTAAAAAAGAAAATCCAGTGATGATTTTAATGTAAATTATTACTGGTCACAAAATGTGGTATTGCCTGTATTGGGAAAACGCCATATTCTGCGGTCGCTCCCTGCGAAGGGAGCGTGGAATAAAATGAAAAAATCGTCCGTTTTTGATGATTGAATATTGACAAAAACCAATCATACAGTCTATACTGATGATAGAAAAAAATAAAAAACACATCATGCATTCCACGGAGAATAAAGTATTGAATATAGAACAGAAAGACATACAACAGTATCTTTCAGATGTGAAGGAGTCTGTTGAAAGAAATGATTACCGGATTGATCGGAACGCCAGGAGGCAGGATAACATTAATTTGTTCCTGGATTATGTTATTGATGAGTCAAAAGCCAAGGAAATCATATTGAGCCTTACTATAATGGATTTTTCGGAGATATTGCAGAATGAGCATAAGGGATATGAACAGGAGAATCTTTATGTATTCGGTAAGGATGTGACTCTTTTAGAAAGAAATGGGACGGAGGAGAAAACAGTATCTCTATATATTAAGTTTAACAAACTTGAGAATTGTTTCGTAATCGTAATTTCGTTTCATGAACAGAAGTATCCCATTACATACTATTTTAGATAATCAGGAGGCAATCGGAGGTGACAATTATGATGAATAATGAAAAAAAAGATTTCTGCATAGAGTGCAGGAAAGAGACCGAGTACCTTTTGAAGAAGAGGGACATCGTAAAGAATATAAGGGATAAGGAATATACTTTTGCAATCACCATAGCTGTCTGTATGGAGTGCGGGGAAGAAATGAGTATACCAGGTCTTATTGATAAGAATGTTCAGGAAATCGACGAGCAGTATAGGATGGCAGAGGGATTGGTTTCTATTGATGATATCGAAAGGCTGATGAAGATCTATAAGATTGGAAAGGCACCATTGTCTTTGGCGCTTGGGTTCGGAGAGGTGACGATTCCGAGATATCTGGAGGGACAGGTGCCATCCAAAGAATATTCGGATATCATTAAAGC
>CAVARE010000011.1:0-8231 GCA_963591145.1 Anaerotignum sp.
TGAATAATATGATTATTAAACACAACGAGAGTTAATTTTACAGGAAGTTAAGATTGAAATATTTTCTTGACATTGCCCCCAGATTGTTTTATATCTGTAGCGTGCTACACAAAAGGAGACGAACATGACCAATAGCAGGCAGCATGTTGGTTATCTTATTAAGGTGATCGATGATAAGCTGCAGAAAAAAGCAGATATGGACTTGAAACAACACGACCTTACCATGATGCAGAGCAGGGTTCTGGCATTTCTTGCGGGAAAGGGCGGGCATGCTACGCAGAAGGAAGTGGAAGTTTTTCTTGAAGTTGCGCATCCTACTGTTGTAGGAATCATATCCCGTATGGAGAGGGCGGATTTCCTTATATCCTATCCTGACAGGGAGGATAAGAGAAATAAGATAGTAGAATTAACTGCCAAATCGCACAGGATCGGTCAGGAGATTGAGAGGACCATCAACACACAGGAGAAGAAGCTTCTGGTCGGGATGAGTGCTGAGCAGGTCGCAGAATTAGAACAGCTGCTTAATATAATTTATAAGAATCTGGATTAAAAGGAGAATTACCGAATGAGACGGTGGATTCTTTTTTTAAATCACAAAATGTAGCACGCTACACAAACGGAAAGGGGACGATAACTTTGATAAGAACACTGGCGAAAAGCCTTCGTGAACAGAAGAAATCGACCATATGGACGATTATTTTCTCTGTGATCGAGGTAGTATTTGAAATCATTATACCGTTATATATGGCGAGCCTGATTGACTATGGCATTTACGAGGGCAGCATGAGGGCGGTATGGAAGTTTGGAATTGCCATAATCATTTTCGCAATCCTGGAGCTGGCGGCAGGATACCTGTCTGCGTGGATCGCGGCCCGGGCATCAGCTGGATTTGCGGCCAATTTAAGAGAAGACATGTATAAGAATGTGCAGACATTTGCCTTCTCTAACATCGACAAATTCTCAACAGCATCTATAGTTACGAGGCTTACGACTGACGTAACCAACATACAGAATGCTTACCAGATGCTGATCCGTATGGCCATCCGAGGACCTGTTATGCTGATATTCTCGATGATTGTATCATTTGCTATCAATGTTCAGATCTCGCTGGTATTCCTGGCGATCATACCGGTGCTGGCGATACTGCTGGGCATCATCGTATGGAAGGCCAATCCGATATTTAGGAGGGTATTCAGCACATATGATAACCTGAATAATGTAGTCCAGGAAAATGTTAAGGGCATCCGTGTGGTTAAGTCATTTAATCAGGAAGAGACAGAGAAGGGCAAGTTCGGGAAGATTTCTGAGAAGATCTACAGGGATTTTGCCAAGGCTGAGAGGCTCATCTCCCTTAATGCGCCGCTGATGCAGTTTTGTATCTATGCCTGCATGATACTTATCTCATGGCTCGGCGCGAAGGCCATCGTAGCCAGCGGCAACAATGCAGCTATCGGTCTTACAACCGGCGACCTGACGGCGCTGTTCTCATATGCAATACAGATTCTGATGAGTCTTATGATGCTGTCAATGGTATTTGCCATGCTGGTTATCGCCAACTCCTCTGCACAGCGTATTGCTGAGGTATTAAACGAGAAAACGGATATTGAAAACCCGGCCGCTCCTGTTATGGAGGTTAAGGATGGCGAGATAGTATTCGATCATGTGAACTTCGCTTACAGCAGCAAGGCCAATAAGAACGTGCTGTCGGATATAAATCTGCATATTAAATCAGGCGAGACCATCGGAATCATAGGAGCGACAGGTTCATCTAAGTCGTCGCTGGTTCAGCTGATACCAAGGCTTTATGACGTTACAAGCGGTTCAGTCACGCTGGGCGGCGTAGATGTCAGGGATTATGACCTGGATACACTCAGGAACTCCGTAGCCATGGTGCTTCAGAAAAATGAGCTCTTCTCAGGCACGATCAAGGAAAACCTGCGCTGGGGAGATGAGAATGCGACAGACGAGCAGATCGTTCATGCTTGCGAACTGGCATGTGCAGATGAATTCATAGAAACAATGCCTGACAAATATGATACCTATATTGAACAGGGCGGAACGAACGTATCAGGCGGCCAGAAGCAGAGACTCTGCATAGCAAGAGCACTCCTTAAGAATCCTAAGGTCCTTATATTAGATGATTCCACATCGGCAGTTGATACGAAGACGGATGCGAAGATCCAGGCGGCGCTTAAGGAGTATATTCCGGATACTACTAAGATCATCATCGCACAGCGAATCAGTTCTGTACAAAGCGCCGACAAGATCATTATGTTAGATGACGGCCATATTGCTGCCATGGGAACCCACGATGAGCTGATGGCGACATGTGAGGCATACCAGGAGGTATATGCATCTCAGCAGAAGGGAGGGAATGACGATGAATGAGAAGAAAAACATGCCGGAGCTTAAGATAGATATGAAGACGATCAAGCGCCTTCTTAATTATATGAGGCAGTATAAGGGCACATTGATATTTGTTGTTGTCTGCATCTTAATAAGTGCGGTAGCAGGCGCGGCATCATCGATGTTCCTGCAGACACTGATCGATAGTTATATCACGCCGCTCTTAAGCGCGGCAGACCCTGATTTTACGGGACTTATCAAGGCAATCATAAACATCGCCGTGATTTATCTCATAGGCACAGCCGCAACCTGGCTCTATAACAGGCAGATGGTAACGGTCGCACAGGGTACGCTGAAAAATATCCGAGACGATATGTTCAACAAGATGCAGCGCCTGCCGATCCGATATTTTGACACACATACACACGGCGATATCATGAGCCTGTATACCAATGATACTGATACACTCCGTCAGATGATCGCGCAATCATTTGCCCAGCTATTATCATCGGTATTTACGATCGTGGCGGTATTCGTATGCATGCTGAGTATCAGTGTATGGCTTACGATCGTGGTACTCGTTGTAATGTTCTTCATCCTGTGGTTTATCAAGAAGATAACTGGTAAGATCGGTGTATATTCGGTGCAGCAGCAGAGCAGCCTGGCAGCCCTTAATGGATATGTAGAAGAGATGGTAAATGGTCAGAAGGTCATCAAGGTATTCTGCCATGAAAATGAAAATAAAGAAGGCCTCTCTGAACGTAATGCAGCCTGGGCGGAAAATGCCGGCAAGGCAGGCGGTATGGCCAACTCGATCATGCCTATGATGAACGCGCTGGGTTCACTCCAGTACGTAATCATCGCAATAATCGGCGCGGCACTGGCTATATCGGGAGCAACTAATATCTGTCTATCGGGGGCAAATGTCCTGACACTAGGTATGATCGCCTCGTTCCTTACACTTTCGAGAAGCTTCACGAGCCCGATCTCACAGATCTCGAACCAATTTAACTCGATTATTATTGCGCTGGCAGGCGCGTCGAGAATATTTGCCTTCATGGATGAATGCGATGAGGTGGATGATGGCTATGTAACGCTGGTAAATGCCAAGGAAGAAAACGGTGTCCTTACAGAATGTAACGAGAAGACTGATCTCTGGGCATGGAGACATCCTCACAGCGACGGCACGGTCACATATACGAAGCTGGAGGGACATATAGTATTCGACCATGTGGACTTCGGATATACTGACGAGAAGATGATCCTGCATGATATAACGATCGACGCGCAGCCGGGACAGAAGGTGGCATTTGTCGGGGCAACGGGCGCCGGCAAGACTACCATTACGAACCTGATCAACAGATTCTATGATATCGCTGATGGCAAGATCAGATACGATGGAATAAATATTAATAAGATCAAGAAGGCAGACCTGCGTAAGAGTCTCGGAATCGTACTGCAGGATGTTAACCTGTTCACAGGTACGGTTATGGAAAATATCCGATATGGCAATCCTCAGGCGACAGACGAGCAGTGTATTGCGGCGGCCAAGCTGGCCAATGCCGATGGCTTCATCGAGATGCTTCCTAATGGATACAATACTGTGATCGGCGGTGATGGAAGCGGCCTGTCACAGGGTCAGCGACAGCTTCTGTCTATCGCCCGTGCCGCAGTAGCAGACCCGCCGGTTATGATACTGGATGAGGCAACATCATCTATCGATACCCGTACAGAGGCTCTGGTTCAGGGCGGCATGGACAAATTGATGGAGGGCAGGACGGTATTCGTAATCGCCCATAGGCTCTCGACCGTCAAGAACTCTGACGTGATAATCGTACTGGATAAGGGTCACATCATAGAAAGAGGCAGCCATGACGAGCTGATTAAACAGAAGGGCACATACTACCAGCTGTATACAGGAGCATTCGAGCTGGAGTGAGAATCTCTTTTAGGAACAATATTTACTTGAAATAGGGGCACAGCTGACGCTGTGCCCCTGTCGTGTCCTCTCTTATGACCGTAAAATCAGCTCCATTAAAAATCAGCAGCAGGCCGTCACCCGCTGCTGATCTTCAGCTACTGTGTAGTTTAGCCATTACAGTTTAGCTGTTCGCCTGCTGCTTCTGAAGCTGCGTTATGATGTATGTTCTGGAATCACCCTGGATATTAAGGGCATCCAGAGCCTGCTCTAGCGTAAATTTCAGATTAGTCATAAGATTCTGGACATTAGTCACATTGCAATCATCCGCATACTCTTTAGCATATTCCTTAGCGTATTCCTCAGCAATTTCTTTAGCAAATTTTTCTACCGCTTCACACATGGTACCACGTCCCTTCTCATTTTCTTTAAAGTGTCTCACACTGTCGGCCAGCGCCTTGTAATGCATATTCTCAGAATCCTTCTGATGGAAATCCTCCATAAGCCAAGCGATCTCGCTGTAATCGTATCATTAGTTTTCTGTGCTGACAAATAAAAAAATCTGTTTTAATTCCGCCATCAATAGAAAACCTTTGCTTAAGCTGATTAAAAAAATATCCTCGCCAACTTGCCTGGTAATATCTGTGGTAGGTGGAAAATTGCAATGGTGTCGTCTATTCTGGACAATATTGCGGAAAGTAACGATATTGTCGTAATAGTAAGAGAAAATAACAATGATAAAATGTAAAAAAACAATTTACAATAACGTTGATAATCTCTTGTTTTTTACATATAATAAAAGCGAAAAAGGAAGGAGGTCATCGTAATGAAGTTTGATGAATTATTTGAACAGAGAAGTTTGGTGGCTTCAAAGTTAAAGGACTGCATCAGAGATAAAGGCTATACAAAGGTCTCTTTTGCCTCTAAGGCTGGAATATCGCGGCCGACGCTTGATAAATTATTAAATGGCAGTATAGATAATAAGAGTTCATTTGATAGACATTTGCAGAAAATAATGAAGATGCTAAATATGAATGTTGAAGAATTGATGCTGTATCATTCTGCCTCAGTCGATTCATCCTCTGCCACAGTGACCGTATTCTCGCAAAATGCACCATTGAGTTATAAAATGAGTGCTACGGCGATGCAACAGTACGATTTGCTGTTGGATGTTATTGATTTATGTGCAATATATTATTAGTGGAGTTGGTTATATGAGCGAATTAATTACCGCGAAAAATCTGGATTTGGTTATAAAAAAGAATCAAGAGATAAAGAATGAAGTATCGACGCAGGCCATTAAAATTCAGACCAATCCATCAATAATGAAGGTAGCCTCAGCGCCTCAGCTTGCCCTGATAATCCTGCAAGGCTTTGGTCTCATACAGATGCCTATTGAAGATAGGTTCTGGAGCGGTGCGATATTCGTTAAGAAGGGAAAAATCATTCCTGTCCTAAATACGGCTCTGTCGAGGGCAAATCAGTATTTTGCTGCATGGCATGAGATATATCATTTGATTTTTGACAGCATATCATTTGATCATTTTATTGAAATTAATAATACTCTGGAGGAGAGAAAGGCAGAATACTTTGCCGCATGCATGCTGCTAAATGGCGTTGACAGCTATTTTATTGATCTCCCAGAAATGGACTTTGTTTCAAAGATATTTTATTGTATGTCAACATTTCAGGCACCATACAAAGCGGTATTAGTATCACTTTATGAATATGCCATACAGAGCGAAAATGAGAATCTCTGCGGCAAAATTAAAGAAGTATTCGATCTGCAGTTCGATGATCTGCCTGATCGGTTCAGAAAGCTGGGTCTGGATGATAGCCTGGTTAGTCCTTCCTATGTCGTTAATGTGTTTTATTTGCGAGAGAAGATAAGGAAGGAAGAGGAGGCTAATCCGGAACTTAAATATCACAAGGCTAATGAGGACTATCTGAAGAATATTATGACTGAATTATCTATGATAACCAGGAGGCAGTAATGATAGAAATAGCTAAGATAACAAGGATTGACAACAAAAGCCACATCGCCATATTGGATACTTCTTCAATATCATTTCTGCAGAGATTACACATGAAAGGAATGCAGCCAGAGTCGGTATTAAGAGACTATGATCTGATATTAATTCCAGGATGGGTTTTAGTTGAAATAAATGATGCTCCCGGACGAGTGAATTATGTGTATGAGTTAATAAAACAGGAATATCCAATATACTGTATTGAAGAAGAGACATACTCAGATCTTGCTGACAATGAAGAGGGTAATTTGTATCAGATTGTTCTTGCATCAACGAGTCAGTTGGCAAGACTCAGGAGCTACTTGAGAAGATTTGTAGAGAAAGCAGATCCATTGGATTTGGATGAGTATAAAAATTGGATAAAAACTCTGTATGAGGAGTGGCCAATTTCAGAGGCAACGCTGTCAAGCGGCAGAATAAAAAAGAAAAATGCAGGGGAAGTGTCTATTACAATCCTGGCTGAGATTGTATCGTGGTATTACCCAAAAACAAAGACATTGACAGTGTACTCTCAAGATGGCGATACATATGAGTTTCAGAGACGAGCTGAAGCTGACTTGAGAAGTATATTTGCCTGGCGGATGCCGGTGCCTGTTTCTTACAAGAGCAATGATGCTATATTGTGCCAACTTGTAAGAGAAGAGAAAATCAGCATAAAGAACTTGAATGAGTACAGACAAGATATACGCAAGATTACCTATAGTAAGGAGCAAGATGACCATTCTGTTATATTGGTTACGGAGCTGGTAGATAATGAATTATTTGCGCAACTCGTTGTTGATAAAACAGTACATATCATATTTTAGCTATAGTATTACCTTGTCTATTTACAAATTTCCGCCTATTCGTTAGAATAATCCTCGTGAATATCGGCGGGATTGCTGGTGGCACGAAAGTCATGCAGCAATCCGTTTTTATGTAGAGTCCGCGTATTGCGGCAGAGAAATTATTTTCATACAGGAGTAAGGCATGAGTAAAGTATATATTCCGGAAGGATATGTGTCACCATTAGATGAATATGACACACAGCGCGCGATAGTTTATATTAAGGATACATTTCAGAAGGAGCTGTCGAAGGCTCTTAATATCAAGAGGGTTTCTGCACCACTGTTTGTTATGGAGTCATCAGGATTAAATGATAACTTAAATGGCGTAGAGAGACCGGTATCATTTGACATACCGGCACTCGGTGGGGCAGAGGCACAGGTAGTTCATTCATTGGCCAAGTGGAAGAGATTCGCACTCAAGAAGTACGACTTCAAGGTAGGCAATGGCCTCTATACAGATATGAATGCTATCAGAAGGGACGAGGATCTCGACAATTACCATTCAATATATGTTGATCAGTGGGATTGGGAGAAGGTTATTCTGAAGGAAAATAGAAATATTGACTTCCTTAAGCTGGTAGTTTCATTAATAGTGGAAGCTATCTGCAATACTGCGGACAGAGTCAAGGTTCATTATCCTCAGCTGGGAGTTGATCTGTCCAGAGAAGTGTCATTCGTAACAACGCAGGAGCTGGAGGATATGTATCCAGAGCTTGATTGTCATGCAAGAGAGAGCGCATATGTTAAGGAGCATCCGACAGCATGCATTATGAAGATTGGCGGAGCGCTGAAGTCTGGCAAGCCTCACGATGGCAGAGCTCCTGACTATGATGATTGGGAATTAAACTGCGACATCATGTTCTGGCATAAGACACTTGAGAGCGCATTGGAGATCTCATCTATGGGCATCCGTGTTGACAGCGAGTCTCTCGACAGACAGCTTACCATCGCGGGCTGCGATGACAGGAGGAATATGCCATTCCATAAGATGCTGCTTAATAATGAGCTTCCGCTTACCATCGGCGGCGGTATCGGACAGTCGAGACTGTGCATGCTCTTGATGGGCTGCGCTCATATCGGCGAGGTTCAGTCCAGCGTATGGGATGATGA
>CAVARE010000012.1:0-13984 GCA_963591145.1 Anaerotignum sp.
GTTTATACTGTTCAATTATCAATGTTCTGTACTGTCTCGCGACAGCTTGCATATATTATCATCCGACAATTATCTTGTCAACACTTTTTTCAAAAACTTTTTTCAAAAATTTTCAAGCTGGCATTTCTTGTCTATTTAGATCCAGTAAATCCTTATAAAAGCACATATGAAACCTCAGTATTTTATAGACTGATTCCGGGTTTTGTCAGGCATATCAGTTACATGATGTGCTGGAGGTAATCATTTGATTTCACAATAGCAGTCGCATATGATTCACAAAGAAATCAAAAAAGCCGGTATAAGCGAAGTCTATAAAAGCTGCAATAATATTTCGCAATATATAAATCGGCATTTTCATTAAAATTCCTGCCGTAACTGTAAATAGAGACTGCAGCAAATTATACCGCAGCCTCTGTTTATCTTTATAGTTGTAAACATTCCAGGAGTTAGTCGTCCAAGCGATGCAGTCACTGTATTCTAGATTGCCCATCCGTAACACTGCGTCCCTAGACAGTCTGTCTGGTGATTTTTATATTATTCAGCAAATGGATTCTCTACTGCATAATCTTCCCATACAGGGATTGTGCCTGCTGCTGATGAATCAACTGTTGTTTCAAATCCGCCTACTGTTACTGTATAGCCGTCACCTTCAACATATACTGTTCCGTCTGTGCCTACTACCTGAGCACCTTCAAGTGTTCCTGCAAGGTAGAGCGTTCCGTTGATGGTAGAATCGCCTGTTACTGTCCATGTTGATGTCTCGTCTACATAAACATTTGCAAGGCCCTCTCCTTCGTAACCGCCATTATACTCATTGTCGCAGATCATAGTGCCTTCCCAAGCTGAACCATCTAACAGATAGAATTCCAGAGTTGAGATTGTGTCATACATTACATCATGAGACATAACCTGGTTGTATGCTGAGAAGATGCAGTTTGCACCATTCTTGCCAGCTGTTCCCCATGTACGTGAGCTGGAATTTCCTGTTACCTGAAGGAAATATGTGGTGTCATCGCCGTATGTAATATCGCAGTCGCTGAATGTGATGTAGCTTGATGTATTAGTATTAAATACAACAGGACCTGCGTGGCAGATAAGCTCGCCGCCGATCATGTCGAATTCACTGGTTCCTACATCAGCGTCACCTGACATTGACTGGTAAACGATGCAGTTCCATACCTTATTATCATTGGTAGCTGTTGCCTGCATGTTGCCCTCAAGTGAGCAATCAAACAGTCTTATGGTATTCTTGCCTTCAATGGCCATGGCCTCGCTCTGTCCTGCATATAAATATGCATCATGAACAGTGATATCAGCTGTACAATATACAGCACCTGTACCATTCTGGGTTACATAACGGCCGCCGTCGATTACCATGAGACCGCCGCCTCTATCTGAACGAATTGCTGCACTTGATCCACCAGTTGTTTCAACGTCGCAGTTCCATGCATATAAGGTTCCGCCGCCTGCAGCATGAATACCGCCGCAGCTATTTGAACCTGAGTTACGAATAGTTGTATTTGAAACATATGCAACGCCTGTGTCATATGCAAATACGCCTGTTCCACCTGCTGCCTCGCTGGTAATCTCTGTATCGGATACATATAATTCGCCTTCTGATACAAACAGTGTAGCGCCTACGCCATAGAAGCTAGAGCTGTCGCCGCCACTTGCGTCGCCTGACTTAGTAACTGTGCAGTTCTTAACATTTACAACGGCACCGCCAGTTACATGCAGTGCATTCTCGTTGGAATTTTCTGATGTAAGAGTCTCTCCATCATATGTTGTATCCTCAGAAACTGTGATGGCAGCTTCATACTCAGACGGTGCTGATGCAGATCCTCCTGGAGGCATTCCCATGCCGCCGCCTGCTCCGCCAGCTGACTCACCCTGACCCTCCTGGCCTTCTGACTGACCGTCAGGCATCTGTCCGTCCGATGCATCGCCTGGTGCCTGCTCGCCTGATTCCTGACCGGCTGGTGCCTGGCCTGCATTATCAGGCATCTCTGGTGCTCCGGCAAATGCAGTGAAGCTTATAAGTAAGCTGGCTGCCATTGCAAGTGCAAGTACTCTTTGAATTTTCATGTTACTCTTCTCCTTCCTCAAAAATATCATTCGATATATTTTGTACGGTTTATAAATATTATAAAATAGCTCCTGCTATTATTATAAACTCATTATAATTGGATTATTTGCACGCATACAAATTGCGTTTAATCATGCAGCAATTTAAATGATGCTGCCAAATTTATAACGTCTGTGCGCGAGTATATGTCTTATAGTTTAAATGAACCTGAAGCGCTCTGTTATCATTTTGTGTCCTGTCACGTATTGTAAAGTATTTCCTAGGCTGCGCATCTGTTCTTAACAGTTTCTTAATTAGCAGTCGCTACCTATATTGCTAGCCAGCAGCAATTAGCTTTCATAAAACACAAGCCCTAAATATTTCTGCATGTTCAATAAACATTGGCAGACGTATTTTAGTAATCAACCTTCATGAGGCATAAGCCCCTGGCCGGAGCCGTCGGTCCAGCGTTGCTGCGAAGTCCGCTGTCAAGCACTTCCCTCACCCATTCAGCATCATGCCTTCCTGCGCCTACCTCCAATAGGGTTCCAGTCATAATGCGTACCATATTGTAAAGAAATCCTGTACCATGAAAATTCATGTACAGATAGTCCTTCTTTCGTACAATTTCTATGGAATCTACAACCCTTACTGTGGATTTCTTCATGTTCGTATTGCCGCAAAATGCCGCAAAATCATGAGAACCTATTAAGTATTCTGCTGCCTTTCTCATGGCATCTATATCAGGAACAAAATCCAGTGTATTAACAAATTTTCTGTTAAATACGGGCTTTTCGTGGCCAATGTAACAGGTATATGTATAAAGCTTGCCGACTGCATTATATCTGGCATGAAATCTATCCGAAGCTATGACAATATCGTTTATGCAAATGTCATCAGGAAGATAGTGATTCATATAATCCTTGATTTCTTCCACGGAAAGACCAGTTTCGAGTCTTGCATTTGCAATCATCTTTCTGGCATGCACGCCTGCATCGGTCCGGCCGGCGCCGATAACTTCCACATCTCTGCCCTCCAGAATCGACAGGACGCTCTCCAGCTTACCCTGTATCGTGTCTCTGTCCGGCTGGTGCTCCCAGCCATAATACCTGCTGCCGTCGTAGCTGATTTCCATTTTATAATTAATCATATAATCCCTCATTTGCTGCGCTGTCCGGATGTCAGGTAAGCTGCCTAAGTAATACAATCCACTCCGCCGCTTATAATAACATAAACCAGTGCTCATTTTAAGTATTTTATAAAAAACTCCACTGTGTCAGGGAGTTTTTTAGTAAATCTCGCCAAGATAGTGACAACAAGTATATTTAGTTTCACCTTCGTTTCCAATTGCAGCGTGGCTCATTTCTTTTTCTTAAAATGCACTCAGCCGCCAGACCATGCCGCAACTATATCTCAAGTCTTAATGCTGCACCGTCTGACGGCTGAATATAATATTCTTATTCTGTTTTTATAAATCTGGCTCTGATAAATGCTGCTATTCCTTCGATATCATCCAGGGCAAATGTCGGAATCTCTGGCTCAGATACACGCTGTCCATCATCGCTGTCTGGTATGGGCACTTCATCTGTGATTACCGCGATGTATTCACTGACGGGAAGCCTAAATCCCTTCCCCGTCGCTATGCGGCTGATTCCTATCCGCGGAAGTATACTGTCATTATATCCTTCTACAAAAATGATATCAACATCATGTACAGCTGCCAGCACTTTCTTTAATTCCAGATGCCGCTGTTCCATGATCACAGTCTTCCTGTCAGAGGACAATATCACCATGTCAGCACCTGCCTCTGAAAACTTCCAGGAGTCCTTACCCTCACGGTCGATCTCAAAATCATGCGCATCGTGTTTAACGACCGCCGTCCTGATGCCTGCTGCCTTAAACTGCCTGACCAGCTGCTCGATTATCGTGGTCTTCCCGGTTCCCGACCATGCGCTGAAGGCAACAACCGGAATATTCAGAGTCATCCTTATATCCTCTCTGCTATGGCATCAAGGAATTCCTCGCTGGTAGCCTTGAAGCGGCATATACCTGGATCTGCAAGAGCAGCCAAGTCTCCAGTCATAATTCCTTCATCAAGAGTCTTGAAGCATGCTGCCTCCAGTCGATCTGCAAATGCCATAAGCTCAGGGAGATTATCCATCTCTCCTCTCTTTCTTAAGGCTCCGCTCCATGCAAATATTGTAGCCATAGGATTGGTGCTGGTCTTCTCACCCTTCATGTACCTGTAATAATGCTTGGTTACTGTGCCATGGGCAGCTTCGTATTCGAATTTGCCGTCAGGTGTTACCAGCACAGAGGTCATCATGGCAAGTGAACCGAATGCTGTTGAGATCATGTCGCTCATAACATCGCCGTCATAATTCTTGCATGCCCATATAAATCCACCCTCAGATCTGATAACGCGGGCAACGGCATCATCTATCAGAGTATAGAAATATGTAATGCCCAGCTCTTCGAATTTTGCCTTATAATTCTGCTCGAATTCCTCCTCAAATATAGTCCTGAACTCGCTGTCATAGATCTTAGAGATGGTATCCTTAGTTGAAAACCACAGATCCTGCTTCTGATCAATGGCATACTGAAAGCATGCCTTGGCAAATGATCTGATAGAAGCAGACTTATTGTGCTGTCCCTGGAATACTGCAGGTCCATTTACCTTCTGAACCAGAAGGGTTGTCTCCTTGCCGCTCTCGCCCTTAAATGTCATGGTGCACTCACCAGGCTCGTCTGTCTTCATATCGACAGCCTTATATACATCGCCATAGGCATGTCTGGCTACAGTGATAGGCTTCTTCCAATTGCGTACAACCGGCTTGATTGAATCAATAACGATAGGGGTTCTAAAAACCGTGCCATCCATGATCGAACGAATCGTACCATTAGGGCTCTTCCACTGCTCTGTGAGCTGCGGATATTCAATCATGCGCTGACGGTTAGGAGTGATAGTTGCGCACTTAACCGCAACACCATACTTTACTGCAGCATTTGCCGCATCAATTGTTACCTGATCCCGGGTCTCATTTCTATGAAGAAGTCCCAGATCGTAGTATTCTGTCTTAAGATCCACGTATGGCAGAATCAGTTTGTCCTTAATCATCTGCCACAGAACGCGGGTCATCTCGTCGCCGTCCATTTCCACCAGCGGCGTAGTCATCTTAATCTTATCCATTATATTTGTCCTTCCAATTATGAATTATTGCATGCAGCAGCGGCGCATACACTGTCAGGAATCAATCGTCGATTTCAAGCAGTAGTATGCGCCCTGTGATTCTTATGATGCAAGTTTATGCGCCATATCCGGCTGCGTAATAATTCATGAGGCAGCCCTCTGTAACTATACGTTTCTCGTCATCAGAAAGGCCTGCCACTGTAAGCTTCAGATCCGTAACCGTGCCATCAGCACTCAGCACCTGAGCGTCAAACTGTTCCTGGCCATTTAATATGCCGGATACAACGCCCGGGATATAGATCCAGTCGCCTGACTGATAATTAAATTCCGTACCCTTATCCATGGTAAACGGAACTATGCCCCAGTTGAGACAGTTAGAGCGATATCTCT
The DNA here is from genome assembly GCA_963591145.1 of Anaerotignum sp. Classification (GTDB taxonomy): domain Bacteria; phylum Bacillota; class Clostridia; order Lachnospirales; family Lachnospiraceae; genus RGIG5612. The sequence continues at coordinate 5,646 of CAVARE010000012.1, forward strand.
TGGTTGCATATTCGTAACAGATGTTAGCAAATCCTCCTAATACCTTCTGGCATGAAGCTGCCTGCTCCCTTGCTGAGCCGTCGCCTGGCTTATGGGCAAATACACAGGAGCCGATTGTGGTATTGTCAGCAGATGCGCCGAAGCGTGCCAATACATTTGCCACATCAGCACTTACGCTGCCAGCCTCTCTGGCTTCCTCATATCCTCTGGTCACCTTAGATCTCTCTACATAGTCAGGAACTCGTCTGCTTAAGGCAAATTCTGACAATGCGATAGGATTAGAACGATAGCTGGATGTCTCGCCAGACGGGATCAGTTCGTCCGTTGTTGTTACGTCATCATGAATAACCGCGCAGAGCTGAACCAACATGTTGTCCTCAGGCTTAGGCATCTTTGGCCAATCTTTAATATTCGGTCCTAAACGAAGCTCTTCATTCGGAAGTGCATGTCCGAATCCGAAGTAGCAGCGTTTCTCGTAGACTGTATCATCATATACATACTCTCTAGGAGTAATCTCATAATCAATGTCCGTGGCTGCCGTAAGAATGCCGCCATTGGCTGCTGTTGCTGCGATAGATCTGGCATCCATAAGTGCAACAGCTGCGATCTGGCCATTACCTGGTTTAGATCCCTCACGGTTAGCAAAATTACGGGTTGTATGTCTGATCGACAGTGTATTATTGGCAGGTGTGTCGCCTGCGCCGAAGCACGGACCGCAGAAGCAAGGCTTCATTACAGCCCCGGCCTCCATTAATTCAGATGCCACGCCGTTTCCGGTAACTGCCAGATTGATAGGCATACTCGACGGATAAACAGACAGGTCAAAATATCCATTTCCAATGCTCTTGCCATTCAAAATATCTGCTGCCTCTGAGATATTTTCAAACATACCTCCCGCGCATCCTGCGATAATGCCCTGGTCGCAATGGACCTTGCCATCCTTGCCGATGCAGCTGAGAAGATCCATGGTTACCTTGCCATTCAGAGACTTATTGCAGCTATCCTCAATCTCCTTAAGGATCTTCTCAGGATCTGCCTGCAGCTCATGAACCGTATAAGCCTTAGAAGGATGGAACGGCAGCGCGATCATAGACTCCATCTCATCTAAGTGAATAGTTACCATGCTGTCATAGTATGCACCCTCCTCTGGGGCGAGCGCCTTGTAATCCTCCGGACGCTTGATGGTCTCATAATATTTCTTAACCACATCATCTGTCTCCCAGATAGAACTGAGACAGCTGGTCTCTGTTGTCATAACATCGACGCCGATTCTAAAGTCGATGCTAAGGTCTGCAATACCAGGGCCTACGAATTCCATAACCTTATTCTTAACAAATCCGTCAGGGAATGTGGCTCCAACTAATGCGATAGCAACATCATGTGGTCCGATTCCATGAGGAACCTTGCCATCCACATATACCAGCACAACCTCAGGCTCAGCGATATCCCAGGTATTATTAAGCAGCTGCTTAGTGAGCTCGCCTCCGCCCTCGCCGACTGCCATCGTTCCGTAGCAGCCATATCTGGTATGTGAGTCTGAACCTAATATCATCTTGCCGCAGCCTGCCAGCTTCTCTCTGGCAAATTGATGAATAACTGCCTGATTGGCCGGAACATAGATACCGCCGTATTTGCGGGCAGCTGAAAGGCCAAATGCATGGTCGTCCTCGTTAATAGTTCCGCCCACCGCGCACAGACTGTTATGGCAATTGGTCAGTGCATAAGGAATAGGAAATTCCTTCATACCGCTGGCTCTGGCTGTCTGAATGATTCCGACATATGTAATATCATGCGATATCATGGCGTCGAATTTAATTCTCATCAGCCCATCTGTGCTCTTTCTCTTCTCATGCGCACGCAATATGCTGTACGCCATGGTCTTCTCTCTTGCTGCCGGATTCGCTTCAGCAGGAACCGGCTTACCATTTACAAGTTTCACCCCATTTGAATACTTTTCAATCATTGACATGTCATTAACCTTCTTTCAACTCTGACAGACGTTCCTTAGCCTTCTCTACATGATATCTCATTGCCTGTTCAGCGGCTTCCGGATCTCGGCTCTCAATAGCTTCATAGATAGCCTTATGTTCATGGAAGCTTATCTCCGCCTTGCCGGTAGCAGTTACCATGGCCTTACGGAATTTCTGAGTCTTATTATGAAGCGGCGTTAATGTGTCGACATATACCGGGCTTCCTGCAAATTGATAAATCATCTGATGGAACTGGCTGTCTGTTGCCTTAACCTTCTCAGGATCTCCTTTTTTTATGTAAAATTCCTGAAGATCCAGCAGGTCCTTTAATTCCTTTAATTGTTCATCTGTAATATTTTCAGCACATGCGCGGGCTGCAAGGCCTTCCGCATGAATTCTGATATCGTAAATTATCATCGCATCCTGCTGTGTAATAGATAAAACCACCACGCCCTTAGATGTGGCCTCAACCAGATGTTCCTGTTCAAGACGACGAACAGCCTCTCTGATAGGTGTTCTGCTTACTCCCAGATCCTCGCTGAGAGTCAGCTCAGTAAGAACAGAGCCTCTCGGGTAAATACCCGTCAATATATCGCTTTCCAGTCGTTCAAATATCTGATCAGCCAGTGAAACAGTTTTATGAATCATCTGTAATTCCTCCTAATATTTGCGAAGATCGCATCAAAGCCTCTTAAACCTGCCATTTGAATATAGCTCTATCTTCTCCTCGATTTCCTCAACTGACAAGGTAGACTGGCGGCCTCCGGCATATTCTTCATCAATCCATTCCTTAATCTTAACTACCAGCGGATCTTTCTTGTCCACCAGTTCCTCCTCTGGGAGGTTGTAAGTATTGTTGATCCAGTATGCGATGCCAGCAAGTCCTGAATTCTGACCCAGCATAACGGTAGGTGCACGATTAAGGAGCTTCTTGGTATTGAATACGTTGTAGATTTCCTCATCCTTAAGGATGCCGTCTGCGTGAATGCCTGCACGTGTAACATTAAAGTCACGTCCGACGAATGGTGTTCTAGGCGGAATCTTATATCCGATCACATTCTTGTAGTAATCAGCGATCTCCGTGATCACTGTTGTATCCATACCGTCTAATGAGCCTCTGAGTGATGTATATTCCATAACCATAGCCTCAAGAGGGACATTGCCGGTACGTTCACCGATGCCCAAGAGCGTACAGTTAACTGCAGATGCGCCATAGAGCCATGCGGTTGCAGCATTTGCAACTGCCTTATAGAAATCATTATGTCCGTGCCACTCCAGCATATCGCTCTGGACACCGGAATAATGCTGCAGACCATAGACAATTCCCGCAACGCTTCGCGGAAGAGCTGCCTCTGTATAAGGAACTCCATATCCCATGGTGTCGCATGCCCTGATACGGACAGGAATGTGAGCCTCCTCACTTCTCTTCATAAGCTCATTAACAAATGGCACAACAAAGCCGTAGAAGTCGGCTCTGGTTACATCCTCCAGATGGCATCTCGGCATAACCCCTGCCTCAAATGCCAGATCGACTGCCGCCAGATACTGATTCATGGCTTCCTTACGTGTCATCTTCAGCTTATTAAAAATATGATAATCGCTGCACGATACAAGGATACCGGTCTCGCGGATGCCCAGATCCTTAACAAGCTTAAAGTCTTCCTTATTCGCCCTAATCCAGGTTGTAATCTCCGGGAACTTAAGACCCAGGTCCTGGCAGCGGCGGATAGCCTCACGGTCCTTCTCGCTGTAGGCGAAAAATTCCGTCTGTCTGATGATACCGAACGGTCCGCCCAGACGGCTCATCAATTTATATAATTCCACAATTTGTTCAACGGTATACGGTTCAATAGACTGCTGTCCATCGCGAAATGTTGTATCTGTGATCCAGATCTCTTCCGGCATGCACAATGGCACACGGCGATGGTTGAATGCTACTCTCGGAACATCTTCGTAATTATAAATGTCTCTATACAGGTTAGGTTTCTCGACATCCTGGAGAGAATATTTGTAACTGCTCAGCTCTAACAGATTTGTTTTGTTTGATAGTTCAAGCATATGAATACATTCCTTTCATAAATATATGTATACAATTATACGCGCGTAATCTTTTCTGTCAACCTTGTTGTATTTATAAAATACATTTTCGTCATTTCTAACAACTTAACAACGCATAACATAATTTTATTGCATTCAAAAAAATTATGTGTTATCCTGTGTTCAACGCCTACCGAAACAGTAGGTAAAATGATTACGACCTCCTAGGTTATGTAACCTTCGTATCATTTTACAATGTTAATCTCCCCCGATTAACATATCCCATCCTTTAACAGATGAGCCGGCCACTTATGTGACCGGCTCATTTACGTTCTTAAATAAGTTGTAATGCAGATATTTTGATTTTTAATTTTCCTTCAGCAGGCTGTTCATATCATACAGACCTGCTGGCTGTCTGATAAGAAATGCTGCTGCCTTTAATGCACCCTCTGCGAACAGCGCCCTGCTGTAGGCTTCATGCTTGAGAGTGATGCTCTGATTATCAGTTCCTACCACAACCTCATGGATGCCTACAATATTGCCCATACGCACTGCATGGATTCCGATATCATTGGCATCTCTTTTGCCATATCCCGAGCGGCCTGTAACGATGTTAGACTCAGGTCTTACCTCCTGGATCGCATGTGCGATGGCAAGAGCCGTTCCGCTCGGCGCATCAAGCTTCCTGTTATGATGTCTCTCAATGATCTCTATCTCAGCACCTGACATAACGGCGGCTGTTCTTTTGGCAAGATCAATGAGCAGCGCAACGCCCAGTGAATAATTGGCCGCGAAAAACAGCGGAATCTTCTGCGAAGCAGCTGTTATCATCTGCTTTTCCTCATCGGTCTGACCCGTGGTCGCAAGAACCAACGGAATATTATTATTTACAGCGTAACTGAGCAGATCCTGGGTGAGGCTATGATGCGAGAAATCTACAACGACATCTACGTCCGTGATTGCGTCTGCAAATGTCTCCGCACACGGCACATCAAATGTTCCATCAGGATTAAGACTCACACCGCCAGCCAGTTCGCCGCCCTCAGTTCCCTTCTGAAGTAATCGGGCCACCTCTCTGCCCATAAATCCATATAATCCGCTAACTAATACTCTCATATATAATCCTTTCTCTCGATTCATACATATACTGCATTCATGAGGCCGGACACGCAGCCACTGCCCGGAATATGACATAAATGGCAACTGGCAGCGCACCTGATTTCTCAACATTATGATATGTGTTTATTTTACGAGATTATATCTTCTCATCTCAGCAAGGAGCTTCTCTTCATGCTCTGCTTCCATCGGAGTAAGCGGAAGTCTGACATAATTCTCGCCCCATCCCATGGCAGCCATAGCAGCCTTAACAGGAATCGGATTAACCTCGCTGAACAGGAGCTTAATGAGCTTCATATATTCACACTGAAGAGCCGCGCTTCTCTTAACATCGCCTGCGAAATATGTATCGCAAATGTTTACTGTCTCCTTCGGCATAATGTTAGAAAGTACGGAAATGATTCCGCTTCCGCCCATTGACAGGATAGGAACAATCTGATCATCATTGCCTGAATAAATATCAAGCTTATCTCCAACTAATGCTGCGGTTTCAACGATCTTGGAGATATTGCCATTGGCCTCCTTGATACCCTTGATCATAGGATGCTCTGCCAGTTTGGCATATGTTGCCGGCTCAATATTAACACCGGTACGTGACGGAACATTGTATACAATAAGCGGCTTGGTTGATGCATCTGCGATCGTATTATACATCTTGATCAGGCCGTTCTGTGTAGCCTTGTTATAGTATGGGGTTACTACCAGCATGGCATCGCATCCTACCTCACATGCGAATCTGGTAAGATCAACTGCATATGCCGTATCATTAGAGCCTGTGCCTGCGATTACCGGCACACGTCCATTAGTTCTCTCAGCTGAGAATCTTAAAACCTCTCTGTGTTCTTCATCTGTAAGTGTGGAACCCTCGCCTGTTGTTCCTGCGATTACGAGTGCATTGATGCCCTGCTCTATCTGCCAATCGATAAGTCTTCCCAGTGTATCGTAGTCGACTCCATTTGCATTGAGTGGGGTAATAAGAGCGGTTGCAGCTCCTTTAAAAATAGGTGAATTTGTCATTTCTTTTTTCCTCCATAATATTTGCTGATATAGCTAATTTTCACAAAGGTTTTCTCGAGCGTTGAAGAACGAAATGGAATTCTTTTGTCTGTAAGAAGTTTTCTATATGACAAAAGAAAAGCCATAATAGATAAACTATCATGACTTTTTAAGATCAAGTATTCATGACAGCTCCCCGCTTATCTAAAAGCGACAGTCCAACGGATATTGTCCGAAGTCCCAGCAAAATCACATCCAGGAAGATGCGATCTCCTTCGGCGGCTTCCCCTTTCGTTCTGCAGATTCCTGTCTGTGAATCAGAACTACTCTTGTCGGCCGCAACCTCTATCGTGGGGTTGTTATAGCACACTTACATATACAATGCAACTGTTTTTTTATTGGGGCTGCATGGTATGCTTGAATTAAAAATTCCAGAATTTTTCTTTTTATGCAAACATACGTTTGAAATGACGGATAGAATGTGCTACACTGAATGCGGCTGAATGAAGACCCTTTTACAGAGGCAGCGTGGGCGTATTTTCTATTGACAAAAAGGATTTAAAACCAAATTTTATTTGTCAGTATGGAAAACTCGTGCTACGATTACGATGAAAGCAGGGAGATATGAAGAATCCACTCGCGAAGGGACGTGGTACTATGTGTGAAGCAGTAGAGAAATTTGCTAAAGAGTATGCGGATGATTGCAATGTAATGAATGTCCAAAATCTTATGGAAAATCTACATCTCTCGCTAGAGCAGACTCTGGACGCCCTTAATATCCAGGGTGATTCCAGAGCATACATCATAACGCAGCTTCAGAAGCAGCAGGCGAACAGCTAAGTGGTAGCAACTCAATTAAACGGTAACAAGAGGGAACTCCTCGGCAGTTTAATTGCTGAGGAGTTCACAAATTATTTTTGTTTTCGATATTGTGGTTTTATCACACGTTGCATATACTATAAACACACAAAAAGCAGAGAAGTAGGAGGTGTTAATATGGCTACTTCAAGTATTACTCATAATTTTGTCGTATCCAATCCAAATAGCGTAAAGCGTTTTATCGCAGCGATTGACGAAGCCGAGCGTGACCGCACACCAAAGCAGACACTTCCCGGACGTCAGTTAACGAACCCACAGGAAATCTTAGCTTTAATGTCAAAAAGGAAGAAATCACGTGTCTGATAAATACTTTACCATTAATATTCGGGCATATTTGGATAAAGACGAGTCGTCATATATCGGAGAGGAAAGTCTTTACGACTTGCTCTCCGATTTTTCTTGTCCTAAAAACCCCGATGTTGAATACTTTTTATTACATAATGCGGTTGAATTTACCAAAAAAGATCAGTCCATCACTTATCTGGTACTTGATGCCGAAGATGCTTCATTGGCTGGTTATTTTTCCCTTGCAGTAAAGCCAATCTCTGTCCGGGCTTCAAATATCAGTAAAACAATGGCAAAAAAGCTTTCTCGTGTCAGTATTCTGGATGAAGAAACACAATCCTATACCACAGCAGCTTACCTGATTGCACAGTTAGGAAAGAACCATTCTCTTCCAAAGGAAAAACGAATTTCCGGAAACATTCTACTGGGATTTGCACTAGAAACCATATCCAGTCTCAAATATTCCGTAGGCGGCATTATGGAGTTTCTTGAATGTGAAGATAATGAATTTCTTCTGAACTTTTATACACAGAATCATTTCAAGCCATTTGATACTCGTATTACCGCTTCCCAGAATAATGAGCCTCACATTCTGCATCAGCTTTTGAAATTTATCTGATTTAGGATAACAAGCTGGAATCCTTGGCAATTGGACTGCCGAGATGAAAGTGTTATATTTTTAAGTGATTTTTCTTCTTACATTTCTCGAATCAGGGCTTTTGTTAACTGTGGATCAGCCAAGATGCGCGACTTCTTCAAAGCGCGGCATCAGCGGCATCACCTGTATGTGCGGGAAGCCGATACCGATTGATGCAGATAACTGTTTTATTCCGAGCAATCTAATTCAGAACTGATTAAGGTTCAAGAAAATGTCCGCACCCTCAACCCATTTACATTTCTTCATAGGAATTCATATTTATAATTGCTTTAATAGTTGCACTTATATTATTCGAAAATTCGACAGCGTTCAAATAATATTTATCTTTGCTGGTTGTCTTTTTGTAAACGTCTCATAGCTGGTACCCTATGCGGCGCCATGTTCAGATGAGATAATAG
>CAVARE010000013.1:0-8936 GCA_963591145.1 Anaerotignum sp.
CTATTTCGTCGCGCTGCCGCTGTCATTTATCACTATAGTCTTATCCAACTTACTGGATTCGAATGCTGCCAGCACGGCCCTCAGGGCGTTGACGCAGCGTTCGTCTGCTTCGTCGGTGCGATCGCCATGTACGATTGCACTGATGAATCTTCTGATCACGCCTGACTGCAATTGATTTTCATTGGTCATCATGCGGTCAAGGTCATAATATATCTTGTCTCCTCTGTCAGTTGAAATCTGGATGGTATGCTCACTGTTGTCATATAATCTCATGAGTCCCTTGGTTCCAAATATAACCGTCGAGTTATCTTCCTCGCCATAATCAGTCCAGCTGGTGGTCATGGTTCCCATCGTTCCCTTAGACATCTTGAAAATGCAGATGGCATTATCCTCAAGCTCTATTAACCGGCCTGATGAATCCTTCTTATCAAGTGTTGCGATCTTAGCTGTAACCTCAGTGATATCATCATCAAGCAAATACTGAATCAGGTCTGTCTTATGTATACCTAGGTCAGCCATAGCACCCATGGATGCGACCTTCTTATCGAAGAACCAGATATTCTTAGACAGGGATTCATCTCCCGGTTCGCTGCACCATCTCTCAGGGCCGCCATGACAGAACGTAGTCTTGAATGTCAGCGGCTTGCCGATGATCCCCTGCTCTAACAGCTCCTTAGCTCTGATATGTCCTGTATTATATCTCTGATTCTGGCCGATCATCAGAAAAACGCCTGTCTCCCTGGCCACTCTCACCATTTCTTCGGCATCTTCTACTGTCGTAGCCATCGGCTTCTCGCAGAGCACATGCTTGCCAGCCTTCATCGCCTTAATAGATATCTCTGCATGAGCATTATTGGCTGCACATACACTCACAGCATCGATTGAAGGATCAGCCAGCATCTCATCAATTGTCTTGTATACCTTGCCGCCGTATTTTTGTGCCATTTTCTCGGTATTTTCCTGATGCATATCAAAAAAACCGATAATGTTCGCATTGGCATTTGACGCATACTCAGGGGCATGCCTTCTCTGCGCGATCTTACCACAACCGATAATTCCAACGTTTACCATATTCGTGCTCCTTTCTGATCATCCATTCACTTTTACAACTACGAATCGCAGGGTGCATTCATGCACGGGTTCAGTAGTCTATATGTCCTCAACCCGCATAAGTGTCTTCTTCCAGTCCGTTATCTATAATATCTGCGAAGGCTTCCACCATCCTCCTGTCGAACTGGGTATCTGCGCCTTCTATGAGGCGTCTTTTGGCTTCCTGAAATGGCAGCTTCTTGCGATAGCTTCTGTTGCTGGTCATCGCATCAAATGCATCTGCCACGCTTATAATCCTAACCTCCTCAGGAATCTGATCCCCAGTCAAGCCGTCCGGATATCCCTTACCATCAATTCTCTCATGATGCCATCTTGCACCCATATACAGGTTCGGAATAGAGGTAATATTCTGAAGTATATCCGAGCCCATTATTGTATGCTGTCTGATGAGCTCCACTTCATTGCCCTCTAACGCACCATTTTTATTCAATATATCGTTCTTGACTCCTATCTTACCGATATCGTGGAGCAGCGCCATGTATTTGACAGCTGTTACCCTTTTCTCGCTATAGCCTAGATATCTGGCAATCAGCTCCGAATACTGCGCAACTCTTATCGAGTGACCCTGAGTGTATGAATCCTTAATCGCAAGTGACGACTCCATGGCCATAACGACCTGTTCCAGGAGCTCTTCTGTCGTCTTCTCAGTCTGTTGTCTGGCGACCTCGGCGATCTTCTTACGTCCCTTGCACTGATACATCTGCTTGTTGGCCATCGCTATGAGCTGATCTATGGTCGTAATTTCGTTAGAATCGTCCATTACTCCTGCAGCGCCGACTGACACAGCCATGTCCCGGGATTTTGCCAGAGCCTCCAGCTTGCCCGCCAGCTCCTCTGCCGTCTTATCACTGGTTAATATTCTGGCAATGAATTTATCTCCGCCTATCCTGATGCACTGTCCGTATGGGCTCAATACCTCTTCCATGCAATCAGCAAATTCCTTGACTAATTTATCTCCCGCCTCATGGCCCTTAGTCTCATTTATCAGCTTGAGTCCGTCTATGTCTGCTTCTATGAGAGCCAGGTTCTCTTCCATTTTCTTACCGTTCTTATAGTCAGCGATCATGCAGTCATAATAATATTTGCTGAATAGCCCGGTTAAAGGATCCTTGTAGAGGAGATCCTGCTGCATTTGCATGCTTATAAGATCTTCGTATTGCATAAATACGCAGAAATAGATATACAGCAGCGTGCAGGCCACTGTTATGGACAGATTACTTATCCTTATATTCGAGAAAAATTCCTGTGCCAGAGCTCCCACGAGGGTCATTATCAGAATCGCAAGAAGGGGACCCAGATTAAGATGTTTGTATTTGCGGGCAAATTTAACGATACTTATAATTACGAAGACAATACATGCCACATATACACCGCTGTAAACCAGACGCAGCGGTCCGTATTGGTAATAATTATCTGCATCTATGTAGAATGTCCAGCCGGTGAAGCAAGACAATATCTCAAATATTGCATTGCATATCAGGATAATATAAACCGGCCTGGTCAGATTTTTAGTTGTTGAGAATTGATGCATGAAAGACAGTGAAACCGCAGGTGTTATTATATAGTCGAAGCACTTCATCACAGTATGCAGACCTGTTGTCCATTGCGGAGCACCATTTAACGCAGTCGACAGGACATCTGCAATGATTGCCAGCATCAAGATACTATATGCCAGCAGGAAGCTGTTTCGTTTCTCTGCAGGAATACGGCTGTTAGTTCCCGCAAATACCATCAAAACAATCAGGTCTACGCACGATAATAAAGATATACCCAAATACAGCTCACTCATCTCTACGCCTCTCTTAAATATCAGCTGATTGCTTCCTGCATCAGTCTCTTAGGATGCAGCAGGACTATATCGGATATGCCGCTCCAATTCCTAAGCACAATCTGAGCAATGGCAGGATCGAACTGGGTTCCGATATTTCTCTCTATTTCAGCTCTGCATTCATCAAGACTCATGCTGTCACGGTATATACGTTTGGATGTCATGGCATCTATACTGTCAGCAATAGTAATTATCCTGGACTCCAGCGGAATATCAGTGCCGCTTATGCCGTCCGGATATCCCTTGCCGTCATATCTCTCATGATGATGCAATACGATCTGAGAGATATCATACATGCCCTTAGCCTTGCTGATTATATCCGCACCGATGGCAGAATGTCTTGATATGATTTCAAATTCCTCTGGTGTCAGCGGTCCGGCCTTCCTTAATATGCTGTCTGGAATTCCGACCTTACCTATATCATGAAGGGACGCTGCCCTTCCTATATTGTCGAGGGTGGCACCACTGACCCCTAATTTTGTTCCAATGAAAACGGACAGCTCGCTGACTCTGACCGAATGATCTGCTGTATATACGTCTCGCGCCTCCAGTGTCATGACGATGCAGTCTATAATGCTCTGCAGATCCTTGGCCAGGTTTCTATTGTTTCCTGTATTCATGGAGACCTTATTCCTGTACATTTTAATATCTGCTTCCTGCTTCCAGTCGCTTATGCTGAGTCTGATTCCGGCGGAATTGACCAGATGACTGTCTCCACGGGCGATTGACAGCTTCCATGTACTATTTTCATTGTGTTTTTCTATCTTCTCCAGAAGCTGTTTATCATAGAAATTAACAGAGTTTTTCGGATTGGTCATTACCACAACAAACTCATCCCCGCCTATTCTGTAGCAGTTTCCATCATTTGCATATACTGATCCGATGGTTTTGGCCGCCGATAAGATCAGCTCATCTCCGGCGGAATGTCCATATTGATCGTTAGTAATCTTAAGGCCATTTATATCCATCATTATAAGCACAGCATCCTTCGTTGCCTCTACATTTGCCTCTATTTCGGACATTTGCTGTTCAAATGCTCTTCTATTCTTAAGTCCTGTAAGCTGGTCATGCATTGAGAGCTCCTCGTATATCTTCGCTTCTGACATCTGCAATTCCTCTGCCTTTCTTCTCTTTATATTTTTATCTACAACCGATGCAAAAAGTAACATCAGGAAAACTATTATACCTATCAGCAGGCTGTTTCTGTAATTATCAGGTGAGATCGCCCAGTACATTACCATGGCCAGCACTGCGGATACACTGAGCGCAATGATGCCTATTTCGGTAAGCAGATTCTCCCGATTCTTCTTGCTGGCTTTTCTGTGTTTTCTGAGTATTATGATGCATACTACCATATCCACAAATGAAAATGCATGCGATACTATAAACATCTTATGAAGACCTACTGCGCCTGTCAGGCTTAATGTGAGCTGAGCCAATACATTTATGCAATTAAGAATGATCAACAGCTCCAGCACCTTGTTCTTCATCTCAGTTGCATGCCATACAAATAATGTCATAGGTATCGGAAGCAGCATAAGTGCCGTATAGCACACCACTCCGGCTACTTCCTGATCAATCCTCGTTAACGATGGAATGCTCGAGTCTGCCACGCCCCACAATATTGCGCATATTAAAAAGGCCAATATACAGCCAATTCGGGTTTTATATTCTTTTTTAAACAGATAATATAGGAGAAATCCTAAAAATGTGATTCCAAGAACCAGAAGAATAATCAATAAGATTATGGTAAAGAGGTTATTTTCGATAATTTCATATTTAGCATCCTGAAGTGTGCCTACCTGGATTTCCTCAAGTTCATATATGCCGTTTTCAGATGCTGAATATACGATCTCTACTTCATCGATATCGTAAGGAATTACTACCAGCCGATAGCCTGTATACTTGATCTGGCCAGACAGGCTGGTGGTATTGGACTGATACAGCGGCTCATTATCGGCAAATACTGCCACGCCATATCGGTTATTATTAAATGCAATAACGGAATTAACCAGTCTCACACCTGACATATCTCTGGTGATCGTTATAGATTCACCCTCCCCTGCGGTCACACTGCACGGCAGTGTAATGTCCTCCGTGGTTCCGTCCTCATAGATTACCGTCCAGCCATCATTGATATCCGTCATGGATGATGTACTGTCCATGAGCGCGTCCGGATCGACCACCTCATGCTTTATGTTCTGTATGGTTACTTCAGTCCGGGTAATACAAAAGACTGCAAATAGAACTGCAGCTATTATAGAAACAACTAGTATTTTGGTTATTGTATTTAAATTTTTTTTATTTTCCACTTCTTTATCCAGTTACATTAAAATTGCTATCTAAGCAGCCCGCTACGCGGCATGGCTGCGAACACTTTGAAAATCGTCTTCCATCAATCTGTCATTCAGCTGTTTCACGCATCTGCAGTATGAATGCAAATACTTCAGAAAATCATCCGCGCACACCAAAGCAGCGAAATATCAGAACAACACTCCCAGAAGCTGCGCTGTCGATACAGGGCCGAACGTTCGTGAGTCTATGGAATACAGGGTTCCTGTATCTGGATTTATCCCTCTGTTATCGCCTGCCACGAATACTCTGTTTTCAGGAACTGTGAGGGGATAGGTTACATTTCCCGACGTTGCTTCTTCTGTAATTCCCTCACCATATGGAGATAATTCCCCGTTCACATATAATGCGCCATCACGGATCTCCACCGTATCTCCCGCAACTGCCACAATTCGCTTAATATAGAATGATCCGCCTGAATCTCCATCCAGATAATTCATCGCTATAACATCACCCACATCGAAGCTCTTATCCGTGCGATTGTAAAATACCATCTGCCCATTGCTGTATGTAGGATACATGGACATGCCGGATACAAATGAAACACCGATCAGAGTTCTGGACACAACAAATAGCGCTATTAGCGCGAGCAGTACTATACCCGCGATCTTAAGCAGCTTGTATCTGTTTCGTTTAAATCTTTTCTCGTATTTAGTTGTATCTGTGATATTTTCTCTCATGTAGGTTATATTCTCATGTTTTGGGGCTTTTTGCAATAACTGGATGAAGGATCATTCAGGGTGAAATGGCATGTTATTCTAAAGCATATTATTCTAAAGGCAGACACAAAAAAATAGCAGAGTCCCTAACATTAAGGATTCTGCTATTTTCTAACTCGTGCACCTTCAGGGGCTCGAACCCTGGACACCCTGATTAAGAGTTAACTCAGAACCATTGATTTATCAACGATTTTCGCGAATCTTGCCCTTCGTTCTGTCCAAAATGCCTTTTACAACGCAAGGATCTCTATCAATCCGGCTATCATGTCCGTGCTCTCCAGCAACATTTCCTTTACCTTCTGCGCGCCGCTGTTCTCCTTCAGATAATGAATTCCTGCAGGCGTTATCTCCATGTCGCCATAGTCCGACAGCATAATATATTTATTTCCCCATGCCTTCGTGAAGCTGGTTCCCGTGATGAGGTTCTCTGTCGTCATCATGCGGATCACGTCCTCGAGATAGCCGTCGTCAAGCTGTTCCCTTTTTGTGGTTCTGTCAAATACTGCCTGTGCAAATACCGTCTTGCGCTTCAGGCAGCCATACAGGTAGACCAATATTTTGTATACGATTACATCATAGTCGTCTTTAGCCATGCTCCCGCCTCCTGCTGGTTTTATTATACATTATTTCTCTTTTATTTGATATTTTCTCTTGACTTTATACCGTTTTTGGTGTATACTAATAATGTCGAAAGACAAATATTGAAGAAAGGAGATAAGCCATTGAGAAATAAAAAGACAACAAAAAAGTCCATCAACTGGAAGAACTTAGCAATTTCAGCAGTGATAGACTTAATTGTCGGAATTATCCTCATTCTAGTAGATAAACTGCTAGAATAGCGGAAGAGGGCGGAAGCCCTCCATCCGTTCATTGTATATATCATATTTCTTAAATGGAGTAAAGTTATGCTGTTAAAATTAGGGATTTTCTTTGTTGTAGTCGGAATTGCCAAATTGATAGTCAGTTTAATATTGAAATTTAAGGAGCGTTAATATGGAATTTTCAGAACGTCTGCAGCAATGCAGAAAAGCCGCCGGGGTAAGCCAGACAGAACTTGCCGAGTATGTCGGAGTGCTGCAGAAAGATGTCAGCAGATGGGAGAAAGGAATACACAGGCCAAATATTGACTATCTGGTTAAGATATGTACCAGGCTGAATGTATCTGCTGATGTTCTTCTAGGGCTTAAGGATGAGTAAAAAATAAAGGCTATCCACTTAAGGATAGCCTTTATTTTATTTAGCCCAATATGAGCTCGTCTGTTTTAGCCTGGATCAGGTCGGCGTATTCTGCGCCGTACTGTTCTGTCAGGGCAGTTTTTCTTGCTGAGCCATCACCATATTTTCCGGCAATAACGTCATAGGCGGCGGTAACGATTGCTAGGGCTTTTTCCGCCTCTGCTTTCTCGTCATTGGCCGTCTTAACGATTTTGTTTACGAGTTCCTGCGCGGCCGCGCGTTCTTCCTCTGTGTAACCCAAAGCATACAGGTTGTCCTTGCGTGCCTGGCCGTTTCCAAATTTGTTTCTGATGATCAGCACCGCCAGATCCGTAGTTTCGTAATGTGTTGCGTTCGAAATTTCCGAATCAACGCTCTTCACGGCCTCTTCGACTGTGGCCTTTGTGTCATCATCGGTATACTCTATCCACTTTGAAGCAAGTCCGTGGCGTGTCCAGCGTCCGCGCGTTGCTCCGCCCTTGACCCATGATCTGGTTCCGTCGCTGGCAACGTAAGAGAACTGAATTCCGTCTTCCCATGCAGGCGTGCACTCGCCGCAGTTTACAACGCCCTGCCCCGGCTCTTCCCATTCCTCGCCGAGGTACGCGCCGATATGGCCTTCCATGTACAAAAGTCTGGGCTCGCCGCTTTTGAGCTTCGTGAAATCGTCGCCGATATCAGAGCATTGCATCAGAAGGGCATACTCTGTTGCGTCGCCTGTCGCCGTAAGCGGCCATGCATAGCTTCCGTCGGTAGGGTTGTCTATGTCCCTGCCGTTGAATAATGCTTTCTGGGTGTTGCTGCAGTCACCGTAGAATCTGTTCTGTGCGGCCGCGTAGTAAAGCAAATTATAAGGAAAAACAGCACGGTATGTGCTCTTCCCTCTCGCCAATTTCTTCATTTTTTCCACCCACTGGGTATCTGTCATGATTACATAGCTCATATGATTGTCTCCTTAATTGTTTTTGTCGAACCAGTCAGGCTCGGCTATATTGTTGCTTACAAGCCAGCTGTCAAAGATGCTGGTCATGTACCAGTCGCCTTCCAACTCCCTGAAATAATATTCTGCGCATTTCATTATTTCACGTGTGCTCTCAGGGAATTGTTTGATCAAAAAAAGAAGTTGCAGGCGGGTGCTGTCCTGCTCCACCTTGTCCAGCTTCTTTTTTATATTCTCTGTATCGTCTTTTTTCTTGTCTTTTCTGGTGATTAAGAACTGGACGAACTCAATCAACCCGCCAGTGATCAACGCCACCATTATTGACAGTAACCATCCCGGCATAACTAGCCCTCCTGTGTATCGTCGACTTCCATTATCTCTATTTCGTCATCCTGCAAGGTCGTGTCCCGGCTGTCGGTCTGACCGGCGGTGTTTTTAGTTGTATCTGTCCCGTTAGGATCCGTCAGCGCAGCTGTAACGACCGCCGTCTCGTCGGTTGCTGTATCGTCAGTCGTTGTCTCGTTTTTCTTTTCGGTCTGGGTTCCAAAATAAAACGCGATCACGGTGGTCACGATGGTCATCACATATTCGGGCGTGACCGTTCCCTTGAGTGCCAGGATCACGAACACGACAGTGATCATTATAGTCACTATCGTTTTAACCTTAATCAGTTTGGTCAGTGCGTCTTTCATGTCTTTATTTTCCTTTCGCTATTTGCTCAATTCCATTGCCCGCAGCTCTATCTCGTCAGTTATTTGATGTAACAGCTCGA
>CAVARE010000014.1:0-18317 GCA_963591145.1 Anaerotignum sp.
TTATTATGGTTCGCTTATTTGATCTATTTTCAGATCTGGCATCATATGATGTGTGTCTGGCATCATCAATTGTGCCGAGCTCCTTTACCTTTAGTCGGCTGTTATATTCAGGATTTCTAAGAACATTTGCCCCACGTGAAGGGTGTCTCTCTTTATATCCATTATATTGATTACGATCAAATTGCATCTGCTGTGATCTCAAACTGTCGGCAGCATGTCTACCCTCATAATGCGCATCATTGTGATATGCATTGCTTTCATGGTGGACTTCATCATAATCTGAGTCGTAGTATTCTGAATTCTCATCGTAATCATAGTCTGAATCATAATATTCTGAATCCTCATCATAATCGTCTGCATCTGCGATATAGTCATCATGTCCCTCGGAATATTGATCTTCATTATCCTGATCATCATTTCGATGATAATAATCATATGAATTTTCTTCCTGCTGTTCGCTATCCTCTGCCAGGTCTTCGTATCCTGCAAATTCTGATATGTCAGCACCAGATGCAACCAGCCTTCGTTCGTGGGCAACATCTGACTCTGATATGACGTACAGAGACTGAACAATTCCCAGCATGATCATGGAAGCAAGGATTGAGCTGCCGCCGCTTGATATAAACGGAAGCGTAACGCCTGTGAGAGGTATAAACTTAAGCGCGCCGCCGACGGTAAGAAATACCTGTATGGCATAAGATACACCCAGTCCGAAGGCTAGAAGCTTATAGAATGTTGATTCTATTCTTATCGCCACTCTAAAGATCATCAGTGTAAAGCATAAACACAATAATATAAGGAATATCGCAAATATTGCCCCTAACTCTTCAGAGATGGCAGATATAACCATATCCTTGGAAATAAGCGGTATGGATGTCGGACTGCCTTTAAATAACCCCGAGCCGAACCATCCGCCGGTTCCTACGGCAAATAGTGACTGCGCGATCTGATATCCGTCGCCTTCTATGTCTGCCCACGGGTCCAGCCATGCAGACACACGTACCTGTACATGACTGAACAGTTTATATGCCACAACAGCGGCAGCGGCAAATCCTGCTGTTCCAAGGAATATATATCTGAACTTACGTGTTGCAACATATAGCATCATCAGATATATAACGAATAGAATGAATGCAGATCCCAGATCCTTACACATAACCTGAATAAGTACATGAACTGCTGCACATATCGCAGTTATAATAACATTCTTAAAAGAATTTGATTTATTAAATGCGGCCGCAACGAATAAAACGAATAATATTTTGACAAATTCAAGGGGCTGGAATGAAAATGGTCCCAAATCAAGTGACAGCTTGGCTCCTCTTGAAACTGCCGAGAGAACTAATACCAGGAGTAACAGTCCCATGCCTGCAAGGCAATATATCCATGTGAGATTCTTAAGAAAGGCCATATGCTTCCATAATATACATAGAATCACAAATATCACCGTTCCAGCAAGTATAATAAGAAATTGCTTAACTGAATTATTAAATGAAAGCCTTGTCTGGATTATAAATCCAATAGTCAGGAACATGCACATTACATTATTCAGCCCCGGGTTCAGATGAACAATACGGGGTATGAGAATGGTCATAACCATCAGATACGCCAGCTGTGCTATGTAAAAGCCGATAACATACCAAATATTAAGGTCTGCATTATCCGTTAGAATATTCAAACATATAACAAAAAATGCCATAGCATGTATTGCAAGCATAAGCACTCTTTGTAACGAAAATGTATTGGATTTGGTCTCATCCGGAATATCTCTTTGCGCCATAAATGATGTCAAAGTGAAAACTCCGAAACAAATAATTATGAGATATTTACATATTGTAAGAACAATATCAATCATTAGACAATCCTAAATGTGAATAAGCGAGATCAGTCGCCATTCGTCCTCTCGGTGTTCTATTAATAAAGCCGCATTTAACAAGATATGGTTCGTATACATCCTCCACGGTTCCAGGATCCTCGCCTACTGCGGCTGACAGAGTATCAAGTCCAACAGGACCGCCCATGAACTTATTGATCATAGTTGTCAGGATCAGCCTGTCTGTAAGATCCAATCCCTTACAATCTATATCTAAAAGTCCGAGTGCCTCATTCACAATATCCTTGGTTATATAACCGTTATATTTTACCTGTGCGTAATCCCTTACTCTTCTTAATATACGATTAGCTATACGCGGAGTTCCTCTTGAACAATTGCCTATTTCCAAGGCACCGCTCTCATCAATGTCTGCATTTAATTTTCTTGCAGAATTAGTAACTATCTGAGCCAGCTCCTCAGGCTCGTAATATTCCATTCTATGAATAATGCCGAATCTGTCTCTTAACGGAGCAGACAGAAGGCCTGCCCTGGTTGTTGCTCCTATTAATGTAAAAGGCTCAACACTTATGCGCCTTACGATAGTCTGTTCACCATTTTCAATAACAGCATCGAAGACAAAATCCTCCATGACAGAATATAATGCTTCTTCCACCGGCTTACTGAGTCTGTGAATCTCATCCACAAACAGCACGCCTCCTGTAGGAAGCTGCTTAATAATAGCAAGAATCTCTCCTGGATATTCAATCGCAGGCCCTGATACGATCTTCATTTTCTTATTCATCTCATTTGCGATGATTCCTGCCAATGTTGTCTTGCCCAGTCCCGGAGGGCCATATAAAAGCACATGGTCAATAGGCTCGTTTCGCTCATTTGCCGCCTTGATATAAATCTTGAGATTTTCCTTGATACGCTTCTGACCTATGTAGGTGTCGAAGCTCTGAGGCCGCAGATTATTCTCAGTCTCATGCTCGTCAGGCATTATATTTGTATTTATTGCATTTTCTTTGGCCATGCTTCACCTATACATTTATATTCTTAAAAATCAGATCAATTATTGTATCCACGTCGGCATCGTCAGGAATATCCGCCTGGGATATAGCCTTCATGCTCTGGGTTCTGGATATACCAGTCGACTGAACAAACATAATGGCCGTCTCAATATTATTATTAACAGTCTGAGAAGACTTGCCTGATGAAACGACAATGTCGTTTTTGAACTTGCCCTTCAGGTCAACAACAATCTTTTGCGCGGTCTTAAGGCCAATGCCCTTTGATGCCGAAATAAGCTTAGCATCCTCGGCTGCGATGGCCATCTTAAGTTCTTCGGTACTGATATTTGACAAAATACCGAGAGCTCCCTTAGGACCTACTCCGCTGACAGTAATAAGCTGCTTAAACATGTACAGATCCTCATTACTTAAGAAGCCATACAGAGACATATCGTCTTCCTTAACAGCCATATGCGTGTAAACAACAACTTCCATGCCCTCTGACAGCTTGTATAGAGCTGAAGAAGACATGGAAATATAAAATCCTATATCGTGACAGTCCAGAATAATATAGCTGTCACCAACCATTTTAATGATTCCTTTTATAAAACTAATCATATCGCAGATTATGCGTTGTAATGAACGATGCGTCCAAAATCAGCCTTAAGGCTGGCGCCGCCTACCAGGCCACCGTCAATGTCTTCCATGCTGAACAGTTCATTTGCAGAATCTCCTGTAACTGATCCGCCGTAAAGTATTCTGATCTCATCTGCAGTTTCAGCATCATAGATCTCTGCAATTGTATTACGGATATGATGGCATACCTCTTCAGCCTGTTCCTTTGTAGCAACCTTGCCTGTTCCGATAGCCCAGATCGGTTCGTAAGCAATGATAGCGTCCTTGGCCTGATCTGCAGGAATATTTGCAAATGCATTCTTAATCTGTCCTGCGATCCATTCGAGTGTGATGCCAGCTTCTCTCTGCTCAAGAGTCTCACCGCAGCAGACGATAGGTATGAGCTCGTTCTTAAAGGCCTGAATAATCTTCTTGTTGACAGTCTCATCTGTTTCAGCAAAATACTGTCTGCGCTCGGAATGACCGAGGATTACATACTCAACACCTGACTCGTATAACATCTTGGCAGATATCTCGCCCGTAAATGCGCCCTTATCTTCAAAATGCATATTCTGTGCACCTACAGAAACATTGCTTCCTTTAAGCATATCTATGGCAACCGGAATATCAATAAACGGAACACATAATATAACATCTACATCGTCACTTTGAATTAATGGAATAATCTCTTTCAGTAATTCCTTGGCTTCCTGCGGAGTCTTATTCATTTTCCAATTTCCTGCAGCAATTTTTCTTCTCATTTTCATTTCCTCTACTACATTTTATTTATTTTGAATTCTAAAAAGAATTTTCTATCTGTTTATTTTTCTGCGATGACCGCAACACCTGGCAGCTCCTTGCCCTCCAGAAATTCAAGGGAAGCTCCGCCACCAGTAGATATATGAGTCATCTTATCGCCATATCCTAACTGGTTAACAGCTGCAGCACTATCACCGCCGCCGATTATAGTTGTGGCATCAAGCTCTGCAAGTGCGGCTGCGATTGCCTCAGTTCCCTTGGCAAAATTAGCAGTTTCAAATACACCCATAGGGCCATTCCATATAACTGTCTTGCAATTCTTTATTGCATCCTTGAACAGCTCAATGGACTTAGGGCCAATATCAAGTCCCATCATATCATCCGGAATATTATTAATATCACACGGCTCACATGGAACATCATTAGAAATCTCTGAAGCAATGATGCAGTCAACCGGAAGTAGGAGCTTAACGTTTTTCTCGGCTGCCTTCTTGACCATATTGGATGCATAGTCAAGATAATCCTCTTCAACCAATGATTTGCCGATCTTGCCGCCAGCGGCCTTAACAAATGTATAAGCCATGCCGCCGCCGATCAGCAGAACATCAACCTTCTCCAGAAGATTATCAATAACTGAAATCTTCGAAGATACCTTAGATCCTCCGAGGATTGCCGCAAATGGACGTACCGGATTGTCAACAGCATTTCCAAGGAAATTGATCTCTTTCTTCATAAGATATCCTACGACTGCCTCAGGCACATATGCTGTTACTCCAGCCGTGGATGAATGTGCTCTGTGAGCCGTGCCAAATGCATCATTAACATATACATCTGCAAGAGAAGCTAAATCCTTAGACAGCTCTTCACCGTTTTTCTCTTCCTCAGGGCGGAATCTTGTGTTTTCAAGAAGAATAACATCTCCGTCTTTCATAGCCTGAACAGCTGCTTTGGCATTTGCTCCTACTACCTCATTATCCCTGGCAAATACTACCTTCTGTCCCAGTATTTCTGAAAGTCTCTCAGCCACAGGAGCCAGCGATAATTCTTCCTTGACCTGTCCCTTAGGCTTACCCATGTGTGAGCATAAAATAACTCTTCCGCCGTCATTAATAAGCTTCTTTATAGTTGGAACAGCCGCAGTTATACGTGTATCGTCTGTAATCTTGCCATCCTGAACAGGAACATTGAAATCACATCTTACAAGTACTCTCTTGCCTTTAACATTAATGTCATCAATTGTCTTTTTGTTAAGCATCTCTTCTTCTCCTTATCTAAATTTCAAATTATGCTATTCTTATTTAATGAATATCCATATAAGAAACAGCAGTAATTCATTTAATGTCATGCTATAAGCAGTGATATATTAGTTTTCTGTCTCGGAAACTCTGACATTCATATCCACCCACATATCAGTTCCGTCAATAGTTCCTTCACTTGAATACTGCCACATATTAATGGCAAGATCAGTAGACAGAGTATCTGAATATTTTGCCAGCCAGATGTCATAATCTTTCACTTTGTCAAAATTCAGATTGTTATTAAACCATGATTCATTGGCATATATACCGCCACGATAGCCTGCTTCTTCTATTTTCTCACAGAACGCCACAGCAACCTTTGTGAAATCCGCCGCTGTGAGGCTGTCTGTTCTGGCGGTATCATAAACCTCTTCCATATCTATATATACAGGCATTTCTATCGTATGACCTGATATATATTTTAAAACATATTCTGCTTCTTCGATGGCTTCTTCTTCATTGATGGCCTGGGTTACAAAATATACACCCACCTTAAGTCCGGCTTTCTGCGCTGCCTTAATATATTTTTCGAAGCCTTCGTCTAAGAATAGGCCACCCTCTGTATATCCGCGATATCCGAGACGCAGTATAACGTATTCAATCCCGGACTTCTTCACAGCTTTAAAATCGATATCATCAACCCATTGTGATATATCAATTCCGATGCTGCTGGTATATCCATCCTTATTATAATACATGAATCCATTATCATCAGTTGCCCAGTCTGCATCTTCAAATACAATACCGGAATTATAGTTAACTGATGTGATTTTTCTTTCAGAACATGATGATATGGAAATCAATAAAATTAAGCCTAAAACAATAACTGCAGCTATAGCCGCAATCCAAGGGTGCCTTATTATATAAAGCCTGATATTTTTCAACACCTTTGTAAATACGTTTTGTTTCATAGGTTGTATTATAACACTTAATAGTATTTCAGCAACCAAAAATCGCTGGCTGCGCCTACTATTAAGACACATATAATTGCGCATTCCGTGAATGCTTATGTATTTTTACAGATACATAAAAAATGCATTCACATTGTTGTGTGGACATTTTATACAAAACATATCTATATTTTTGTGCACTCTATGTGCATTGTATATAAAAAAGTACAACATTTCCTGCTTTATAGGTATATAATATAAACGATTTGGAACAATACATATAGGGGAGGACGAATTATGTTTAAAAAAATCACAAACGGCTGCGTTCGCGTAGTCAACAGATGGCTTCCAGATGCATTTCTATTTGCAGTAATTCTTACGATCATCGTTTATGTATTTGCGATGATCGCAACAAAGATGGGACCACTTGAAATCCTTAGCGCGTGGGGAAGCAGCGACGGATTCTGGAGTCTGCTTTCATTCTCAATGCAGATGGCTTGTGTACTTGTTTTTGGTTCTGCAATGGCTTCTTCTAAGCCAATCAAGGCATTGCTTCGTAAAATTGCCAGCTTAGCTCACAACAATTTTCAGGCAATCTTTATCACAACATTCATTTCAACTATTTGCTGCTGGCTTAACTGGGGCTTCGGTCTGATCGTAGGTGCACTTCTTGCCAAGGAAGTAGTAAGAAGAGTTCCTTCTGTTGACTATCCACTGCTTATTGCTTCAGCATATTCAGGATTCGTAATCTGGCATGCAGGTCTGTCTGGATCTATTCCTCTGGCACTGGCAGAAGGATATCAGGGTGCTGGTATGACAGAGAAGCTGTATGCAACAACAGCTGAGACAATCTTCCATCCGATGAACCTCATCATGGTTCTTGTAATTCTCTTTGTTATGCCTTTCGTATTATATGCTATGCATCCTAATAAAGACAAAGTCATTACAGTTGACCCTGCTCTGTTAAAGGATGAAGAGGAAATCGTTCACAAGAAAGAAACTCCGGCAGATAAGATTGAGCAGTCTAAGATTCTCTGGGCTATCCTTGTAATCGGAAGCATCGTATATATCGTTTACAACTTCATTCATAATAAGGCATCTCTCGGACTTAATGTTGTTAACTTTATCTTCCTTACACTTGGTATCATCTTCCATGGTAATTTAAGAAGTTACATTGATGCAATTGATGAAGCTGTTAAGGGTGCAGGCGGAATTATCTTACAGTTCCCATTCTACGCTGGTATCATGGGTATAATGGTTGCTTCAAATGCTGAAGGAGTATCACTTGCAAGTGTTATTTCGAACTTCTTCGTAAATATTTCAACACCTGTTACATTCCCAATGTTAACCTTCTTAAGCGCTGGTATCGTAAACTTCTTCGTACCATCAGGCGGCGGACAGTGGGCAGTTCAGGGACCTATCGTAATGCCTGCAGCTACAGCACTTGGAATCGAGCCTGGACGTGCAGCAATGGCTATCGCATGGGGCGATCAGTGGACTAACATGATCCAGCCATTCTGGGCACTGCCTATACTTGGTATCGCTAAGCTGTCAGCTAAAGATATCATGGGATATCTTGTAATCGTAACTGTATTTACCGGACTTGTTGCCTGCCTGGGATTCCTGGCCTGGGGATTATTCTTCTAGGAGATCTGATGATTGCATTTGATAATCGCAAATGCTAACAGCTCGATTTTCCGGAATATCAAAATGAGTTTGGTATAGAATTTATTTAAAGAATTTGGTTTTATATTATTGTTCTTAAATGAAATAGGAGCTATCCGCACAAAGCGGATAGCTCCTATTAACATTAGCATTTTGGATTAGTCATTTGCACATGCAGGCTTCTTGATCATGATTGCGAATATACCTGCGATTACGCAGATAACTGCAACGCCTGCCAGTACAATGATGTAAGCGGTTGTAGCTGCCATACCGGCGCCTGTAAGGCCACTCTGTACAGCCTGTACCAGCTTAGTACCGAATGATGCGATAAGAAGGTTCATTGTCATGAGTGGGAAGTTAACGGCATAATATTTTGCGCCATAGAACTTATTAACAAATGCTGACTGGCTAGGTGTAACACCGCCATATGAAAGACCTGTAAGAATGTATGCAATAATAAGAATGAACTGGCTTCCTGTAAGCATTGACAAAACAATAACGCCCATAGAAATAATAAACATTGCTGAAACAATGAGAAGTGTTGGCTTGTAACCAATCTTATCAAATAAAGCACCGAAGATGATACGACCGATACCATTGAAGATAGAGATGAGACCAACAATAATAGCTACTGTGCTGGCACCGTCTGCTGTATCAAGAGCAGGAACAGCTGCTGTTGCAATAGGACGTCCAAGGAATACTACCGCAAGACCTGCAACAGATACCAGAATAGCCCAGACAAACATGAACCAGAATGAGCTTCTCTTCAGCATGCTTGATGTTTCAACATCTTCGTAAGGAGCTGAAGACTTCTTCTTAGCTGAGTCAGCTCCAGGAACCTTGTAATCAGGAGCCGGTTTTTTAATAATGACAGCGCCTATAGCGATAATAACCAGACATGCTATAGCAATATAGAAGAAGCATGTATACCATGGTGTTCCGCCTGCGCCCTGATCTACGATTGATGCGTATAATGTTCCCATCAGGAAGCTTCCGATACCGAATCCCATCAGAAGAATACCAGAGATAAGACCCTGCTTATCAGGAAACCATCCTGAAACGGCACTAAGTACAGCATTATAAGTGAAGCCTGCGCCCAGTCCTGCGAGAAGACCAAATCCAAGATAAATTACTACGATAGATCCTGTTGCATTGCCAAGGAATCCTGCGATAGTAAATCCTGCAAACATTAAGATCGCACCCAGTGCAAGGTTAATCTTTACATTAATACCCTTCTTCTGAAACTGTCCTCCGAAGAAACCACCGAGACAGAAGAATACCATTACAACTGTTGATGTCCAAGTAAGTGCACCTTCATCCCAAACTCCCTTAAGTGGTCCTGAAAATGTCGTCCATGCATAGATAAGTCCTGCAAAAAGAAGAACAAGCACACCCATGATGGCATAAACCCAACGATTTAAGCTTTTCATTTTATCTACCCTTTCTAGTTATAATATAAACAATGCAAATATTCAGATCTATATTCGCAAAACCACGGCTGTTCAGCCTGCATTTGCAAAAAAATATCTGAATATTTACAAAACAACCTGACTATTCTAGCAAAATGCATATTGAAATTCAATAAAAAGCATTATCGTAAAAAAAATTTGCAAAATCAAAAAAAGTGCTTGCAATCTTCGAGCGATTATTGTAATATAAACGAGCGTTCGCGTGTAAGGCTCGTTGGTCAAGTGGTTAAGACGCCGCCCTCTCAAGGCGGAATCAGGAGTTCAATTCTCCTACGAGCTGCTTCAAAGGGATTCTGATAGGTTTCAGAATCCTTTTTTGATACAAAAATATGCCGCAAGCAGATTCGTTTAACACGGAAAATCCTGCCTGCAGCATTCTTCTTACTTATTTCAATCTAAATTATCGTAGCTACTCAGATTATAACGACGCTATTATATAAAATCCTTATATCCCAGTCAGGAATCTCCCTGTCGATATGGATATGTCCAGCAAACCATTTCTTGTAATCTACTTCCTCCACAATCATATCAAGAAAACGTTCTACAGCACTGTCATAGTCTATAAAATCCTTCATAGGAGCAAAGGCAGTCTTTCTAACCTTCTCAGGAACTGTATGTGTGATGATATAATCAACCTTATTTCCATATTTGGCCAGATTATTAAAAGCTGTGACGTAGTCCGCACCATCCGGCTCCTCCTGAGGCCACCATGTTTGATGCTCTACCCTATACATTTTATCTACCGAAGTGGCACCGCCCATAGTAAAAAACGTTTTTCCGTCCAGGTTAAAAATCTGTCCGTTCATAAGATGAAATACATGATCGCGGATTTTATGAACCAGTCCGCCATTCCACTTAATAACAGGATATTTATTCAGTGCATCATAATTCTCATGGTTTCCTGCCACAAATAATGTTGTATATGTCTTATTCTCGTGGTAATTAAGAATTTCATCATCGTCACTGTCGCCAGTCCAGATGCCGCCGAAATCTCCCGCGATAATCAGATAATCATCGCGGGTCAGCAGAACCTGCTCTGTAAAAAAGTCAGGCTCTAATTTTTGAATATCCATTTTTCTATGAGTATCACCAGTAACAAATATCATATTATCTCCAGACAGTAGGTACGTTCTTTCTAGGTACTGAGCAGAAATATTCATCATCAGTATGTCCTAATGCAATCGCAATAACGCATTTTTTATTTTCAGGAATGTCATATTCTGCTTTGAGATTCTTGTCCTTATTAAAAGGATCTGCAGCCAACTGAAGATAACATGCTCCCAGCTCCTTCTGTACTTCAACCATTTGCATCATATTATGAGCACATATTGCACCGTCTATGTCATTATCAGAGAATATGTAGATAACAACAGGTGCATTGTAATATAATCCATCCTCGCCTGTTTCTTTATACATTTTATACTTCATGGTAAAGAATGCGCTTAATCCAGGATTGACATCAGCCATATCCTTTCCTATCTGCTTAATAATTGTCATGGACTTATCAAGAAGAGCTTTTTTACCTTCCTCTGTTTTGACAACAAGAAGAAAATTATCCTGGCAGTTCTTAGCCGTCGGAGCATATTTGGCAGCCTCAAGAATATAATTCAGTTCAGTTTCTGTGACTTCATTTTCGTTAAATCTTCTGACTGAGCGGCGCATCATCAATTGACGTCTTATCTGCTGCATGGTAGGAGGTGTGAGCAGATTAAATTCTTCGACATCCTCAATATTATATCCGTCTCCGTCAATCATTATGGCATCTCTAGGGCAGACTGCAAGGCAGTGACCGCAGTAGTTGCATTTGTCTCTGTCATGATGCAGCATGTCACCGTCAAATGACAGCGCCTTGCTAGGACATGCCTCAATGCATGTGCCGCACTGTATACATAATTCAGTATCTGATATAAACATTACTTCTTCCTTTCCCAAATTGTTGTTGGTTTGTTTGTGCGCCTGAGCAATGTCAGCATCTTCATAAATGTCAGCTGCTTGTTAATGGTCACGGCGTACAGTAAATATAAATCTGTAGTCAATACTTATGCATGACTTATTAAAAAGAGTCTTTTAACTCATCTTAAAATAATCCGACAATGACATCTGGCTGGACTCCGGCATGTCTCCTAATATTCCCAGCGAATACAGCTTATCCGTAAGTGTAGCCGAGAGTCTGGCTCGTATCTTAATATCCTCGCGAGAAACGAACTTCTCCTTAGATGCGGCCTCCTCAAGCAGGATTGCAGCCTTATCACCCATGCCGTCTATTGATTCAAATGAAGGCATAAGCTTGCCATCAATTACCTGGAATCTTGAAGCCTTGGCCTTGTATATGTCAATTGGCATAAATTCGAATCCTCTTGCATGCATCTCAAGAACATTATACATGTATTTAAGAAGATCCACATCCTTAGGTGATGCCTCATTTGCCGCTATCCTGGCCTTAATGGCTTCCATATTTTCAATCAGTTTATCCTTGCCCTGACACATCAGCTCATAATCAAATGACGATGCCCTGATGCTGAAAAAGGCAGCATAATAAGCCAGCGGATAGAATATCTTATAATATGCAATCCTGTATGCCATCATAACATATGCCACTGCATGTGCCTTAGGGAACATATACTGAATCTTGCAGCAAGACCACAGATACCAATCAGGAACATCATGTTCCTTCATTGCCTTCTCCCATTCAGGCCACTTCTTTTCCTTGCCCTTGGCAACCTTACCCTTTCGCACGGCCTCCATAATACTGAAGGACATGGCAGGATCTACACCCTTCTGTATCAGATACAGCATGATATCATCACGGGTGCAAATGCATGAAGAAAGCGTAGCCTTGCCATCCTTAATGAGTGTCTCGGCATTAGACAGCCATACATCAGTTCCATGGGACAGACCGGCGATTCGAACCAGATCAGAGAAATTCTGAGGCTTGGTATCAAGAAGCATGCCTATAACAAAATCTGTGCCAAATTCTGGGATTCCCAGGGTACCCGTCTGATATCCTGCGATATCCTCAGGCTTGATTCCTAATGCATCTGTATTTTTAAACAGACTCATAACATCCTGATTATCGAGGCGTACATCCCTGGCATTAGTTCCAGTAATATCCTCCAGCATTCTGATCATAGTCGGATCATCATGACCGAGAATGTCCAGCTTCAGCAGGTTATGGTCGATGCTATGATATTCAAAATGAGTCGTTACCGTATTCTTGCTGGCATCATTTGCCGGATGCTGAACCGGCGTAAATGAATATATCTCCTCACCATGTGGGAGTACAACAATTCCACCAGGATGCTGACCTGTGCTGCGCTTGACACCGACTACGCCATGAATAAGTCGGTTCATCTCACACTTACGTACAGGCTTATTTCGATGCTCCATATATCCCTTAACATAGCCGTATACAGTCTTGTCCTGCAGCGTTGCTATGGTTCCGGCTCTAAATGTATGTCCCTTGCCGAATATTACCTCGGTATAATCATGGGCATGGCTCTGATATTCACCAGAGAAATTAAGGTCGATATCAGGCTCCTTATCACCCTTAAAGCCCAGGAATGTCTCAAACGGTATATCAAAACCATCCTTATACAGAGGCTCTCCACATACAGGACAGATCCTGTCTGGCATATCGCAGCCTGCGCCGCCGGCAAATGCCCTGACCTCAGGTGAATCGAAATCGCTGTATTTGCATTTAAGACATCTGTAATGCGGCGGAAGCGGATTAACCTCAGTGATGCCAGACATAGTTGCAGCCAGAGATGAGCCTACAGATCCTCGTGAGCCAACCAGATATCCGTCAGATACAGACTTGACAACCAATTCCCTTGCGATGATATACATAACAGAATATCCGTTAGAGATAATAGAATGAAGCTCCTTATCAAGTCTGTCTGTAACGATCTTAGGTATATCCTCGCCATACATTTCATGAGCAGTCTGATAGCAGATGTCCCTGAGATTCTGGTCAGAATTCTCAATAACAGGCGGACATTTATCAGGCCTTACCGGCTCAATAACCTCTATCTGGTCAGCGATATAGTTCGTATTAGTTATGACTACTTCTCTAGCCTTCTCCTCTCCCAGATAAGCAAATTCTTCGAGCATTTCGTTAGTATTATGAAAATACAGAGGTGCCTGTCTGTCGGCATCTTCATACTTCATGCTGTCCTCAAGAATGCTCCTGTAAATGCTGTGTCCTGGATCAAGAAAATGCACGTCTCCTGTGGCCACAACACGTTTGCCTAATTTATCTCCTAATGCGCAGATCTTGCGGTTAACATTTTTTATTGCCTCAAAATCCTTAAGCGCGTGACCTTTATGGTTAGGCTTATTATATTCCCTTATAAGGAATTCGTTATTGCCCTGGGGCTGAATCTCCAGATAGTCATAAAATGATGCGATCTCTTCAAGCTTCTCATCTGATACTTCAGAAAGCGCCGCATCATAGACCTCGCCCATAACACAGGCCGAGCCAATTATGAGGCCTTCTCTGTATCTGGCCAGAACACTCTTAGGAATTCTGGGTCTTCTGTTAAAGTAATTAACATGCGAAAATGAAACAAGTCTATATAAATTTATACGGCCGATTTCATTTTTGGCAAGAATTACTACGTGATAATATTTGCTCTTCTTGACCTTGAGAATAGCTTCATCCATCTCAGGGTTAGGCTCCGGCGGAACCTCGTCAGGAATGGCTGAGGTTCTTATCAGTTCAACATCCTCATCACCCTTTACTATAGGATTGGCAGAATCGTCAACCAAATATCCCTCTACACCATAGATTAACTTAAAATCCAGATCAGGATTAGAGCTCTTAAGATCCTCTAATTTATGAAATGCAACGGGAAATGCCTGAGCCACGCCATGGTCTGTGATAGCCATGGCCTTATGTCCCCATTTAACAGCCTTCTCTATGGCTGCACCTACATCAGTAAGCGCATCCATATCGGAATATGTTGTATGAAGGTGGAGTTCTACTCTCTTCTCGTCGCAGGTATCAGGACGATTATCTGAAATCGGCGCCGTTTCCTTGATACCATTTACTCTGGTTATCATAAACTCGCCTTCGAAGTTGTCATATTCGACCTTACCATTAACTTTGACAAATAAGCCTGGATGAAGAAGACCAGGAAGATCATCCTCGCCTTCCTTGAGAAATAGCTTTACAGAAATGCTGTCTGTAGTATCTGTAATGGAGATCTTAAGAATCTTAAAGCCATTCTTAGTTACAGTCAGATCATTTTCAAATATCATTCCGCAGATAATTACCTGCTTCATATCACCTATAATTTCATTAATAGGTGTGCTCTGTCCCTCGAACTGTCTGCCATACAGCATACCTTCGTCAGGTCCCTTTTTCTTAGCCTTGTATTTCGTCTTGCTGTTCTGCGTGCCGCCGGCTCCTGGAGAATAGGTTGAAAAATTCGTGCTGTTGCCAGAGGATGAGGATTCACTGGATGGCGCAGCCTTAGCTGGTGCAGCCGCAGATGCCACGGCGGCTGTCTTATTATTGTATGTTCCTGTGCCAGGCTCTGCGAATTCGTAATCACAGATGTTTTCAATTCTAACGCTGACTAATCCATTAAGCAGCTGCTTGGTTATATCATCTTCCACATTGCGGATCTGCATAGGTGAAATAACCCTGCTGCAATTAATTCTGATTCTTAAGAATCCGCCGCTCAGCACTCGTGTGACACTCTCAACCTCAGCATCCTTAAGGAGTGAATAAATTTCATTATCAACATTTATTTTGAAAACTTCGAAAAACTTCATTTAGTTACTTCCAATTGTCCAATTCTTTCTTAAGTGCCGGCAGCAGCTCCTCCTCCGGCAGCTTGGCGATAACCTCACCATGCTTGATCAATAAGCCGCAGCCATTGCCGCCTGCGATACCTATATCAGCTTCTTTGGCTTCGCCTGGGCCGTTAACAACGCATCCCATAACCGCCACTTTAACAGGAATATCATAGGCACTTACCATGGTTTCAACTTCATTTGCCAGGGATATCAGATCTATCTGCGTTCTGCCGCAGGTAGGACAGGATACAACCTGAACGCCAGAGCTGATAAGTCCCAGATTCCTAAGAATCTTTCTGGCGCTCTTAACCTCTTCAACCGGGTCGCCTGTAAGTGATACTCGTATCGTATCTCCGATGCCCTGATACAGAATGATTCCGATACCCATGGCGGATTTTATATTGCCAGACATGATCGTACCTGATTCTGTGATTCCCACATGCAGCGGATATGTTGTTTTCTGTGCGATTAACTCATGAGCCTTAGCACTCATAAGCACATCAGAGCTCTTAATGCTGATAACTAGGTTATCATATCCGAAGTCTTCGATTATTCTAACCTTATCAAGAGCGCTCTCCACCAGTCCTTCAGCTGTTACACCGCCATATTTCTCGATAAGATTCTTCTCCAGTGATCCTGAGTTAACACCGACTCTGATAGGAATATTTCTCTCCTTAGCACAGCTTACGACGGCTCTGATATTGTCCTCTGAACCGATATTGCCGGGATTGATTCTTATCTTATCTGCACCATTTTCCATGGCCATGATAGCCAGCTTATAATTAAAATGAATATCGGCCACCAATGGAATAGATATTTCCTTCTTTATATGGGCAAATGCCCTGGCAGCCTCTTCTGTCGGAACCGTGGATCTTATGATCTGACATCCGGCATCTTCCAATCTGTGTATCTGTTTGATAGTCGCAACATAGTCCTCTGTCTTAGTATTAGTCATCGACTGAATAGCGATGGGATTACCGCCGCCTATAGATACATTTCCTATATGTACAACCTTCGTATTATCTCTAAATGCCATATTCACTCCCCAACAATCAGACAGTGTTTTCTAACCTATGAATCTGTCTTTTTTGCTCATGTGTTTATTCTGCCAGATAAAATTGCTTATCTTGAATGCAAGCATTTGCAAAAAAAGCATCCTGGCTCTGAATAGTTACAGTTTATTATTAGAAAAATTTGGTAACATCATTAACAAGTACTACTATCATCAGCACGAACAAAAGGCCTGCGCCGATCATAGTAATAATTCCTTCAACCTTCTTAGGTACCGGCTTTCTTATAATAGCTTCTATTACCAGAAGAACGAATTTGCCGCCATCTAATGCAGGAAACGGCAGCAGATTCAATATCCCCAGATTAGCACTTAGCATCAGCATAATGCTCAGCATATTAACCAGTGTTACTACAAAACCGCTGCTTACAGAAGCATCGTATGTGGTGCCTACGACCTCCACAATTCCAACAGGACCAGACAGCATATCAAGAGAACCCTGGGATGAAAATAATATTCCGAGGCTCTTAAATACCGATACGATCTCATATTTCATCTCTGCAAAGCTATATTTGATAGTATCACCGGCAGATGCCTTTATATTGGCTGTATTATATGTGAATCCTAACTTATATGCCGTTGCCTTCACAGGATAAATAGTGGTTGAGAATTCACCGCCATGCCGCATATACGTAATCTCGATACCATCCGATGTAAGTGTATTTGAAGAAAAATAATTGCTGACATCATTACCAGTCTCAATAGTATCTCCGTTAATTGATGTGATTATGTCTCCTGCTTTAAGACCCGCCTTGTCTGTAGGGCTTCCCTCCGTAACTTCTGCTATCTCAGCTGCTTCATCATTGGCATAATATGATATTCCTATGCTGTAATAATCATACTTGGCTGGTGATATTGTTATCGTATTCTTCTCACCATTTCTCAGATAAGTAATAGTAACACTCTGATCCTCTGATGTTATGGGATCTATATAGTTTTCGAGATATATTTCCTTACCGAAGCTGATAGATGCGCCATTATAGTTTGTTATAACATCCCCCTCACGAAGGCCTGCCTCATATGCAGGAGTTCCTTCGATTACAGATGTAACCGTGGCAGGATCGTATCCGCTTACACCTATAACGACAACAGCCAGCACCCATGCCAGCAGCAGATTAAATATAGGCCCTGCCAGCGAGATCGACATCCTCGCCCATACAGATTTGCTGTCGTATGAACGCTCATCATCCGTTCCTGCGTCTTCATCCTCGAACATGCCCAGCATCTGGCATGAGCCGCCGAAGGGGATAGCCTTCCAGGATAAGAGCATCCCGCTCTTACACTTATGCGAGACGATCCTAGGACCGAATCCAATAGAAAATTCCTTAACAAATACGCCATTTTTTCTGGCAACAATAAAGTGACCGAATTCATGTACAATGACAAGAATTCCAAGAATTATTATGGAGATAATAATACTAACAAAGCTCATTAATAATATCCTCGCCTGTCTTGATAATCTGCTCAAGGGTAGGATTTTCGATCACTTCATGAGCATTCATCTTGCTTTCAATAAAGTCTGCTATGTCTAAAAATTTTATCTCCCCGTTTAAGAAACGTTTAACTGCAAGTTCATTTGCAGCATTAAAGACACATGGCATCGTTCCCCCGATTTCAAGTGCCTTATATGCCAGAGCCAGCGCCTTAAATGTATTAATGTCCGGCCTTTCAAATGTAAGAGTTCCTATCTCAAAAAGGTCTAACCTCTTACCCTCCAGATATCTTCTCTCTGGATAATAGAAGGCATACTGGATAGGAATCTTCATATCTGGCGTTCCCAGCTGAGCGATTACCGCTCCGTCCTTATATTGAACAGCCGAATGTATTATGGACTGCGGATGAACGACTACCTGAATGTTTTCTGCAGGCATATCGAAGAGCCATCTGGCCTCGATGACTTCAAGGCCTTTATTGGCCAATGTGGCAG